>NZ_JAKFEB010000129.1:0-38933 GCF_036677305.1 Brevundimonas sp.
AACAGCGCCGCAAACCGGCTCGCCCGGCCGGCGTCGGACGCGGTTAACAGGCGCTCGTCAGAAGCGGTAGCTGACGCCCACCCTCAGGTTCCGGCCCGGCAGGGGCGCGACGTCCTTGAGGAAGCTGACGTGTTCGCGGGCCTCCGTATCGGTCAGGTTGTGGCCCTCGGCGAACAGGGTGACGGCCTTGTCGGCGAACGGCCGCCAGGAGCCGGACAGGTTCACCATGGTGTAGCCGTCGGTGCCCAGCTCATAGGCCGCCAGTTCGTCCTGTTCGCCGACGCGGCGGATCTCCAGGGAGGCGTCGAACGGCGTCGAGGTCCAGGCCAGCCGGCCGGTCACGCTCCACGGCGGAATTCGCGCGGCCGGCCCCTGATCGGTCTGTGCGTCGACGAAGTCGGCGGCGCCCTCCAGCGCGAGCGAACGGTCGCCGCTGGTCCACAGGTCGTATTCGCCCTCGACCTCGAAGCCGCGGAACTCGGCGCCCGTCTGGACGAACTGGAAGATCGGGAAGCTCTCGCCGCCGTCCACGAACACCGCGCCCGTGTCGCGCTCATCGATGAAGCCGTCGTATTTCGAGACGTAGAGATGCAGGTCGCCCTGGAACCGGCCGGCGGCGTAGTGGACCGTGCCCTCCAGCGTCGTCACCGTCTCATTGTCCAGCGCGACGTCGCCGCGCTCGTAGACGCCCGTCGCGACGTGCAGGCCGTCGGCGAACAGTTCCACCTCGGACGGCGCCCGTTCGTTGTGGGCCAGGCTCACGCCCAGGAACAGATCGGCCGAGGGCTTGATGAAGGCCGCCGCCGAGCCCGACCAGTTGCCGAAGTCGCGCTCGATCTCGGGGCCGCCGGACAGGGGCGTCGCCGTCACCGAGCGCCGGTCGTAGCGCAGACCGCCTTCCAGCCCCCAGCCGGCGCGATCCAGTCGCTGGACGGTGTATATCCCCGCCTCCTCGATATCGCTGGCGGGCAGGAAGGCCTCGGCGCCGATGGCCTCGAAGGTCCGCGAAAGGGCCTGGACGCCGGTGGCGCCGTTCCAGCCGTTGCGGGTCTGCTGCACCAGATCGGCCCGCGCCTCCTGGCCGTCGGACCGGAAGACGGTGCCGGGATTGCCGGGGCCTTCGAACTCGGTGTGGGTGTAGTCGGCATGGCCGTAGGAGCCGGTCAGCTTCTGGAACAGCCCGCCGTCGAAGCGCAGCTCGCCGCGCAGGTCCTCGCGCGTCTGCTCAAGCTCGATGAAGACGTCCGGCTCGGCCACGGTGCCGTAGGTGCTGGACAGGTCCTTGAACGACGCGCCGATGAAGCCGCGCGCTCCGATCCACGAGGCGCCGACGCCCCAGCTTTCCAGTTGCGAGAAGCTGTTGGGCTGGGTCCCGCCCGGCCCGCGCGCGATCCCTTCCGCATCGGCCAGCCGCTGCGAGATGGCGGGCGAGGGAATGTCGTAGTCGTCCGCCTCCTTCCTCACCCCGTCCACGCTGATCGCGATGGGGCCAAGGCCGAAGGTCGCCCGCGCCGATGTCGACCAGCCCTGGTCGACGGTCGAGGTCTGCGCCGAAACCATGCCGTCCACGCCCTCGGGCATTTCGGTCGGGATGCGGTTGTCCAGCACGTTGACGACGCCGCCGATGGCGGTGCCGCCATAGGCGAGGGTCGCCGGGCCGCGCACGATCTCGATGCGGTTGGCCTCGGCCGGGTCGGTCGCGACCTGGTGGTCGGGCGACACGGAACTGGCGTCGATCAGGCCGATGCCGTTGGTCAGCACCTGCACGCGCGGGCCGCTGAGGCCGCGGATCACAGGCCGGCTGGCCCCCGGCGCGAAATCGGTCGAGCGCATGCCCGGCAGGCCCGCGACCAGATCGCCCAGCGAGGCGGCCGGCGCGGTGGCCAGCGTCTCCTCGTCGATCACGGTGGTGGCGATGGTGGTGGCGCGGGCGCTGATGCCGTAGGGCGCGCCGGTGACGATGATGTCGTCCAGGGTGGTCGGATCCTCCACCGGCGCCACGGTCTGGGCGGCGGCGGCGCCGGTCATGGCGCCCCAGCCGAGAGCGGCGGTCAGGGCGGCGCGGGACACGAGAGACAGGGGCATGCAGGCTTCCGGGGAGGAGAGGATGGTTTGGTGTTACGAGATAACATCACACGTCGTCAAGCGGCTCCGGTTGCGACGGCCGCGGCGAGGGCTTAGCTCTGGCGCATGAGCGAGCACTGCCATCACCATCACGCTGACGGACCGCCGGCCCCCGCCGACGTCGCCCGCGCCATGGGCGAGGCCGACCGCCGCCTGACCGCCGAGGGCGAGCGTATGACGGCCGCCCGGCTGCGCGTGCTGGAGCTGCTGCTGGCCGCCGGCGAGCCGGTGAAGGCCTATGACCTGATCGCCCGCTTCGGCGACGACGGCCAGCCGGCCAAGCCGCCCACCGTCTACCGCGCGCTGGAGTTCCTCGAGCGCAAGGGGCTGGCCCACCGCATCGCCTCGATCAGCGCCTATGTCGCCTGCACCTCGGGGAGCGTGGACCACGCCGCCGCCTTCCTGATCTGCGACTGCTGCGGCGCGACGCAGGAGGTGTCCGCCCCCGTCGCCGGCGATCTGGGCCGGGCCGCCGAGGCCGCCGGCTACGCCATCGTTCGCACCACGATCGAGGCTCACGGCCGCTGTCCGGCCTGCGTCGCGGGCTGAAGCCTTACCCCGCGTGAACTGGCGCGGGCGCCTGCGATCGCCTATCTGCCCTGCATGGACGCGATCCGGCTCTCCCCGCCCCGTCGCCTGAGCCTTCCGGTGTCGAACCGCTGGGGCGAGGGACGCATGAGCGTGCTGGATTTCGGCGACGCCCAACGTCCGGTCGATATCGTCTTCGTCCACGCCAACGGCTTCAACGCCATGACCTACCGCACCCTGCTGGCGCCCCTGTCAGGCAGCCTGCGCATCTGGGCGCCGGACCTGCGCGGTCACGGCGGAACCTCGCTGCCGACCGATTTCGTCGGGCGTCGCCACTGGCACGACCACCGCGACGACCTGATCGCCGTGCTGGACGCCCTCGACGGTCCGCCCGTGATTCTGGCCGGCCACTCGATGGGGGGCACCTCGGCGCTTCTCGCGGCCGCCGAACGCCCGGACCGGGTCGCCGGTCTGGTCCTGCTCGATCCGGTCATCTGGGGCCGGCTGACCGTGGCGGCGTTCAAGCTTCCGTTTTTCGACCGCCTCGCCTCGCGCATTCCGCTGGTGCGCAACGCCCTGCGCCGTCGCGCCGTCTTCGACAGCCGGGAACAGGCGCTGGCCGCCTACGCCGGACGCGGCGCCTTCAAGGGCTGGCCCGAGATGATGCTGGCCGACTATCTGGCCGACGGTCTGGTGGAGACCGCCGAGGGTTTCGTCCTCGCCTGCGATCCGGCGTGGGAGGCCTCCAACTACGCCTCCCAGAGCCACGATCCCTGGCGCGCCCTCAAGCGGGTGGACCGGCCCGTCCGGATCCTGAAGGGCGAACACGGCTCGACCTGCTTCCTGACCGGAACCCCGCGCGCCCTGCCGCATGTCACGGTCGAGACCGTCCCCGGGGGCAACCATTTCTTCCCCATGCTGCGCGCCGACATCGCCCGCGACGCCCTGTTCGACGCAGCCGTCTAGAGGCGCTGGCGCCGGGGCGGGTCAGGGGCTAAACCGCTGCCCATCCGTACGACTGTTTCGTTTTCCAGGACCGTTTCCGACCATGCGCGACATCAACCACTTCATCGACGGCGCCAGCTTCACGGGCGCCTCGGGCCGGTTCTCCGACGTCTTCAACCCCAACACCGGCGAGGTTCAGGCCCGCGTGCAGCTGGCCTCGGTCGCCGAGATGGACCGGGCCGTCCAGGCCGCCCAGAACGCCTTCGAAGGCTGGTCCTCGACCAATCCCCAGCGCCGCGCGCGGGTGATGTTCGAGTTCAAACGCCTGGTCGAGGCGAACATGAACGAGCTGGCCGAACTGCTCTCGTCCGAGCACGGCAAGGTCATCGCCGACTCGAAAGGCGACATCCAGCGCGGGCTTGAGGTCATCGAGTTCGCCTGCGGCATCCCGCACGCGCTGAAGGGCGAATACACCTGGGGCGCCGGCCCCGGCATCGACGTCTATTCGATGCGCCAGCCGCTGGGCGTGGTGGCGGGCATCACCCCGTTCAACTTCCCGGCCATGATCCCGATGTGGATGTTCGGCGTCGCCATCGCCGTCGGCAACACCTTCATCCTCAAGCCGTCGGAGCGCGATCCGTCCCTGCCGGTGCGTCTGGGCGAGCTGATGATGGAGGCGGGGGCGCCGGCCGGCGTGCTGAACGTCGTGCATGGCGACAAGGCCGCGGTCGACGCCATCCTGACCCATCCGCAGATCCACGCCGTCAGCTTCGTCGGCTCGTCCGACATCGCCTCCTATGTCTACCAGACCGGCGCGGCGCACGGGAAACGCGTCCAGGCCATGGGCGGCGCCAAGAACCACGGCATCGTCCTGCCCGACGCCGACATGGACCAGGTGATCAAGGATCTGTCGGGCGCCGCCTACGGCTCGGCCGGCGAACGCTGCATGGCCCTGCCGGTCGTGGTCCCGGTCGGCAAGCAAACAGCGGACATCCTGCGCGAGCGCATGGTCGCCGAGATCCCGTCCATGCGGGTCGGCGTCTCGACCGACGCCGGCGCCCACTACGGCCCCGTCGTCACCGCCCAGCACCGCGCCAAGGTCGCCGGCTGGATCGAACAGGGCGTCAAGGACGGCGCGGAACTGGTCGTCGACGGCCGCGACTTCTCCCTGCAGGGGCACGAGAAGGGCTACTTCATCGGCCCGTCGCTGTTCGACCACGTCATGCCGGACATGGAATCCTACAAGGAGGAGATCTTCGGCCCGGTGCTGCAGATCGTCCGCGCCGCCAGCTTCGAGGAAGCCCTGTCGCTGCCGTCGAAGCACCAGTACGGCAACGGCGTCGCCATCTTCACCCAGAACGGCCGTGCGGCCCGCGACTTCGCCGCCCGGGTCAATGTCGGCATGGTCGGGATCAACGTCCCGATCCCGGTGCCGGTCGCCTATCACACCTTCGGCGGCTGGAAGCGCTCGGCCTTCGGCGACACCAACCAGCACGGCATGGAAGGCGTGAAATTCTGGACCAAGGTCAAGACCGTCACCGCCCGCTGGCCCGACAGCGAGCTGGAGCATGCGGATTCGAGCTTCGTCATCCCCACCATGGGCTGACGGGCTCGCCCTGCGGGCGTTCGCGGCATCGCATTTCGGTGATAGGCGTTATGCTGTCTGAACAGTGAAGCTGGAGCGCCCGTCCACATGCGTCGATTTTTCGTCTGGTCAGCCCTGGCGGCCGTGATCGGCCTGGCAATCGCCATCGGCGGTTTCTGGGCCTACCAGCATTTCTACGCCCGGTTCCAGCCGGTGACGGTTCAGCGCAACCAGGCCTCGATCCAGCAACTGCTGGAACAATCGTCGTGGATTTCGGCCGGCGGCGGCGGCGAGCCCCTGTACATCATCGGCTATCGCGACTCCGCCGCCATGCAGCGCTACGAGATGGAAGAGGTCCCGAAACTGCGCGCTGCGGGGATCGAGGCCCGCATCATCGTGTTCGCCCGCCCGGACCGCGAGGGTCTGGCCCAGTCCACCGCCGCCGAACGCGCGACCGTGGCCGAGCTGTGGCTGACGCGTGACTGGACCCTCTACCAGCGCTGGACCGCCACCCCGGTGCGCAACTGGACCGCCGCGGGCATCCCCGCCGCCGACGGCAATCTGGCGCGCGGCGCCGTGGTCGAGGCCGGGCGCATCTTCGCCGCCAGCCTGACCGAAAAGCTCAATGATGAGGGTCTGCAGACCCGCTATCCGCTGATCATCTGGCGCGACCGCGAGGGCTTCATGAAGGCCTGCGCCTGCTCCGACGCCCGATCGTGGACCTTCATCCGCGACGACCTCGATGCGCCCGACCGGATCGAGACGCCGGCTGTCGCGCCGGGCGATCCCGCCGTCTATCCCGGCGACGGCAGCCCCGAGAGCCTGCCCTATCCCGATCTGCAACCGGTTCCGCCCGCCGACGGGGCCGCGCCCGCCCCGGCTCCCGGAACCGCGCCCATCGCTCCGCGCCCGGCGACGCCGCCGGCGCCGCGCAAGGCGCCGGAGCCCAGGCAGGCTGAAGACACGACCTTCTTCTGATTTCTCAGCCGATCGGCGCCCAATAAATCCGTGCATCCCCGCGAAGGCGGGGACCCAGTGCTTTGGGTAATCCAGCAAGGGTGATGATCCGCCAACCGCAGTCCTGAAACACCGGCGTCAAGCTGGACAGAACTGGGTCCCCGCCTTCGCGGGGATGCTCGGCAGAGTGCGCCTAGAGCGCCCGTTTGCAGGCGGCGATCAGCCGTTCGACGTCGGCCGCGTCCTGGTAGAGGCCGAAGCCGAAGCGGATGACGTCGTCGCGCACGTCGGTGACGACGCCCGCGTCGAGCAGCCTTTCCTTCCAGGCCGAGGCCTTGTCGTGGCGGAAGGCGAGGAAGCGCGCGCGGCCGGCTTCGCCCGTCACGGGATTGATCAGTCCGGCCTCGACCAGCTTGCCGGCCTCGCCGCCTGCGACCGCCGCCTGGAACCGCTGCATCAGCGCCCGGGCATGGGCGGAGATGTCGGCGGTGGTCAGTCCGGCGTCCCTGAGCGCGGCGCGGACGGCGTTGAACCGGTACAGGGGCGACACGTCGAAGGTCGCGCCCCAGAAGCGGCCGCCGTCGGCGCGGTACTGCACCCCGCCCGGAGGCCCCGACAGATCCCCGAACTCGGCGAACCAGCCCGTGATCACCGGCCGCGGGCAGTAGCCGTCCGGGGCGTGCAGGAAGCAGACGCCCTCGCCCGACATGGCGTATTTGTAGCCCCCGGCCAGATAGAAGACGCGGTCCGCCACCGCGCCCAGATCGGTCGGCGTCGCCATGAAGCCGTGATAGCCGTCGATCACCACCCAGGGGCCGGCCGGGTCCGCCAGCGCGGCCAGCTCATTGATCCCGCCGAACACCTGACCGGTGCGGAAGAAGACCTGGCTGACGACGATCAGATCGAAAGCGCCGGCCTTCGCGGCCGCCAGGAACCGCGCGTCGAAGGTGTCGAACGGCTCCAGCGGCACGCGGGTGATCAAGGCCTCGCCCGCCTCCTCCCAGCGCTCGCCCTGCCGCCGGAACGAGTGGAACTCGCCGTCTGTCGACAGGATGCGGACGGGCTTGCGCTCAAGGCCTGACACCACGCGCAGCAGCAGGTCGTGGGTGTTGGGGGCGAACACCACGGTGTTCGGGTCGGGCAGGTTCAGCTCCCGGGCCACCTCGGCCTGGGCGGCGGGCACGACCTCGCCGAAGATCAGGTCCCATTTCCGGTCCGCGAACCGGTTGGCCTCGACCCAGGCCTGGACCTGCCCGTCGAAACTGGCGTCGGGCCACAGATGATGGCTGTGCGCCGCGAAATGCAGCCGCTCGGGATCCAGCGACAGGGCGCGGGAGAACAGGTCCTTGCGGCTCATCTCGGCTCTCCTGCGGCCCGGGTCTTCACTGTCTCATTCGTATCCGAAGTCACAGCCGAAACCGTCGTCGAATTCCTCGACGAAGTATCACCCTCCGCGCTCACGCAGCGAGCGACCGCGTCGCGAGCGATAGCGCCCTTAAATGAGGCTGCCGTGGCAGTGTTTGAACTTGCGGCCCGAGCCGCAGGGGCAGTTCGAGTTCCGCGGCGTGCGCTCCCAGCCGACGGGCAGGACGTCGACCGGCAGACGGGCGCGGTCGTCGCCTTCCAGCGCGCCTTCCGGCAGCTGGGCCAGCGGATTGGCCATCTCGTTCTCGCCGGTGCCGGGGTTCAGGTGGATTTCCTGGAACTCGGGCATCTCCATCGCCGGCGGCTGTTCGAAGCGGAACTCCACCGTCATCAGCCAGCGGGTGACGTTGTGGCGCAGCTCGTACAGCAGCGTCTCGAACAGGTTGAAGGCCTCGGTCTTGTACTCGTTCAGCGGATCACGCTGGCCGTAGCCGCGCAGGCCGATGACGCCGCGCAGGTGGTCCAGATGGACAAGGTGCTCGCGCCACTGCATGTCGATCATCTGCAGCAGGAACTGCTTTTCGAGGCCGCGCGTCTGGTCGGCGCCGATCTGCTCCAGACGCTCGGCGGCGCGGGCGTCGGCGGCGGCGACGACCCGCTCCTCGATCTCCTCGTTGGAGACGCCCTCCTCGGCGGCCCAGTCAGCCAGCGGCAATTCGAGACCCAGGGTGGCGCGAATCCGTTCGTCCAGACCCTCGATGTCCCACTGCTCCGCATAGGCCTTGGGCGGCATGTGCTTTTCGATGAGGTCCGAGATCACGTCGTTGCGGAACTCGCCGACCAGTTCGGACAGGTCCTCGGAGTCCATGAACTCCTGGCGCTGCTCGAACACGGCCTTGCGCTGGTCGTTCACGACGTCGTCGTACTTCAGCAGGTTCTTGCGGATGTCGTAGTTGCGGGTCTCGACGCGCTTCTGGGCGGTCTCGACGGCGCGGTTCAGCCAGGGGTGGGAGATGGCCTCGCCCTCGGCCACGCCGAAGCTGCGCATGATGGCGTCCAGACGGTCGCCGGCGAAGATGCGCAGCAGGTCGTCCTCGCAGGACAGGAAGAATTTCGACGTGCCGGGGTCGCCCTGACGGCCGGTGCGGCCGCGCAGCTGGTTGTCGATGCGGCGGCTCTCGTGGCGCTCGGTGCCGAGGACGAACAGGCCGCCGGCGGCCAGCGACTTCTGCTTCTGCACGGCGATGTCCGCCTTCAGACGGGCCTCTTCCTCGGCCTCCATCTCCGGCGTGACCTCGACGGCCATGTTGCGGTTTTCCTGGCGCCACTTCTGCAGCCGCATTTCCAGGTTGCCGCCCAGCTGGATGTCGGTGCCGCGGCCCGCCATGTTGGTGGCGATGGTCACCACGCCGGGCAGGCCGGCGTCGGCGACGATATAGGCTTCCTGCTCGTGCTGGCGGGCGTTCAGCACGCTGTGCGGAATGCCCTTGCCGCGCTTGACCTCGATGTCGAAGTCCTCGTCCTTCAGGGCCGAATAGGCCTTCTTCGCCTCGCGGCGGACCTTCTCGTCCTCGCTGACGACCATCTCCATCAGATGGGCGTGCTGCGGCTTCAGCGTCTTGAGCGTGACCTCGTATTCGTGGGTCTCGAGCAGTTTCGACAGGGTCTCGGACTTCTCGATCGAGACGGTGCCGACGAGGATCGGCTGGCCCTTGACGTGGCATTCGGCGATCAGGCCGGCGATGGCCAGGTTCTTCTCGCGCTCGGTGCGGAAGATCTCGTCGTCATGGTCGATGCGTTTGACGGGCCGGTTGGTCGGCACCTCCAGCACGTCCATCTTGTAGATGTCGAGGAACTCCTGCGCCTCGGTCGCGGCCGTGCCGGTCATGCCGGACAGCTTTTCGTAGAGGCGGAAATAGTTCTGGATCGTGACCGAGGCCAGGGTCTGGTTCTCGGGCATGATCTTCACGCCCTCCTTGGCCTCGATGGCCTGGTGCAGGCCTTCGGACAGGCGGCGCCCGGTCATCATCCGGCCCGTGAACTCATCGATCAGCATGACCTCGCCGGCCTTGATGATGTAGTCCTTGTCCTTCTGGTACAGGGTGTTGGCGCGCAGGGCCTGGTTGATGTGGTGGACCAGGCTGACGTTGGCGGCGTCGTACAGGCCGGTGGTGTCGGCCGCGAACAGGCCGCGCGCCTCCATGATCTCCTCGATCCTCTCGGAGCCCTCCTCGGTCAGCAGCGCCTGACGCTGTTTCTCGTCGAGGTCGAAGGTCGCCTTGTCCTGGATCAGTTCCTTGATGATGCCGTCGACGATCAGATAGAGGTCCGACCGGTCCTCGGTCGGGCCCGAGATGATCAGCGGCGTGCGCGCCTCGTCGATCAGGATCGAGTCGACCTCGTCGACGATGGCGAAATGGTGCGGACGCTGCACCATCTCCTTGCGGTCGTAGACCAGGTTGTCGCGCAGATAGTCGAAGCCGAATTCGTTGTTGGTGCCGTAGGTGATGTCGGCGGCATAGGCGGCCTGACGCTGGCCCGACGACAGACCGTTGACGATCACGCCCACTTCCATGCCGAGGAAGCGGTAGACCCGGCCCATCCATTCGGCGTCGCGCCGCGCCAGATAGTCGTTGACGGTGATGACGTGCACGCCCTTGCCGGACAGGGCGTTCAGATACACGGCCGCCACGGCGACCAGGGTCTTGCCTTCGCCGGTCCGCATCTCCGCGATGCCGCCGTCGTGCAGGATCATGCCGCCGGCCAGCTGGACGTCGTACTGACGCTGGCCCAGGACCCGCTTGGACGCCTCGCGGGCGACCGCGAAGGCCTCGTTCATGATCTTGTCGAGGGTTTCGCCCGCCGCCAGCCGGTCGCGGAAGGCGTCGGTCATCATCCGCAGCTCGTCGTCGCTGAGCGCCGCATACTTCGGCTCCAGCGCGTTGATCTTCTGGACCCGGCCCATGAAGTCCTTGACCTTGCGGTCGTTGGAGGAGCCGAAAATCTTCTTGGCGATGCCGAGCATGAATGTTCCGAAGGCGGGCGAGCGACAGGGGCTCTGGTACTGAAAGGAGCGGCGACGACGTTGTTCCGGGGTCCGCGGCGTCAGACGGCCCGGAGCGCCTGTACAGGCGCGCGCGAGGGCCGCGCGAACGTTCGAAAACCCCTCGACTTGGGCGCAGGCGGGACTTAAGCACCGACCTTATCCCTGTCAACGCGAGGGCCTTTCAGGCCCCGTGACGGAGCGCGCCCCATATGCGGCTTTTCACCCCCTTCGCCCCCGCCCTCACGACCCGTGTCATGATCGCCGCCTGTATGGCGCTTTCCCTCGGCGTGGCGGCCTGCGGCCGGGGCGGCGGCTCGGACCGTCCGCCCGAGCCGGGCGACCGGGCCGTGGCCAGGGTCCAGGACCAGACCATCTGGGCCTCGGACGTCAAGCGCGAGGCGGTGGCCCAGGGGCTGGTCGGCGAGGGCGAACCCCTTGATGTGACGAGCGACCTGTTCCGCCGCGTGCTGGACGAGGTCATCGACCAGAAGCTGCTGGCCACCGAGGCCGATCGCCGGGGTCTGGACAACTCCGCCCTGGCCCAGCGCCGTCTGGAGGCGACCCGCGAACGCATCCTCGGCGACATGCTGGTCGAGACCGTCGTCAACGGCACGATCTCCGACCGCGCGGTCGAGACCATCTATCAGGAGCAGGTCCGGCTGGCGCAGACCTCCGAGGAAATCCGCGTCCGGCTGATCCTGTCGCGCACCCGGCCCGAAGCGGACGCCGTCATCGGCATCCTGGCCCAGGGGGCCGCCTTCGAGGCCGTGGCCGCCGAAAGCTCGATCGACGACGCGACCCGCTATTCGGGCGGCGACCTCGGCTACCGGACGCTGGACGTCATGCCCGAGGCCTACGCCAACGCCCTGCGCGACAAGCCCGCCGGCTCGACCGTCGGCCCGTTCCAGACCGAGGGCGGCTGGGCCGTGCTGCGGGTCGAGGACCGCCGCCGGGAGACCCCGCCGACGCTGGAGCAGGCCCGGCCGCAGATCGTGCGCTACCTGACCTATGAGGGCGTGCGCCAGTTGCTGGAGCAGCTGCGGGGCAAGGCCAAGGTCGACATCCTGCTGGAAGGCGACGCCGGCGGATCGCAGGAGCCGGCATCGGCGCCCCGCCCGGCCGCGACGCCCGCGCCGGGGGCCCCGGTTCCCGCGGCCCCCGCCGTCGCGGCGAAGAAATCATGAGCCGCCCGCCCAAGGGTCGCGCCTCGACCGGCCAGAAGATCGAACAGGCGCTGGAAAAGGCGCTGGACCCGCTGGCCACGGCGCTGAAGCGCGCCACCGCCTCCGCCCCGGCCCGGGCCGCGCCCGGCAAGCCCGGGCTGGAAGTGTCGCCGCTCGCCGTGCCCTTCCCGACGATTCCGCCCATCGGCGGGGTCGAGATCGCCACGGCCCGGGCCGGCTTCTACAAGCACGAGCGCGACGACCTGGTCGTCTTCCGCTTCGCCCGCGGCACGACCTGCGCAGGGGTCTTCACCCGTCACAAGATCGGCTCGGCGCCCGTCGACTGGTGCAAGCGCCATCTGGACGCCCCGGACGGCGGCAACGACGTCCGCGGGCTGGTGATCAACGCCGGCTGCGCCAACGCCTTCACCGGCAAGGCCGGGGCGGACGCCGCCCGCCGCACCGCCTCCGAGACCGCCAAACGCTTCGGCTGCCGCCAGCGCGACGTCATGCTGGCCTCGACCGGGGTGATCGGCGTGGTTCTGGACGACCGCAAGATCACCGCCCGCCTGAACGACCTCGAGGTCGCGCTCGACGGCGACATGCACCCGACCGACCAGTGGACCCGCGCCGGTCTGGGCATCATGACCACCGACACCTTCCCCAAGGGGTCGTACGCCGAGTGCAAAATCGACGGTCACACCGTCCGCATCGCCGGCATCGCCAAGGGCTCGGGCATGATCGCGCCCGACATGGCCACCATGCTGGGCTTCATCGTCACCGACGCCGCCATCGCCCCGCCGGTGCTGCGCGCCCTGCTGGGGCTGCACGTCCGCACCACCTTCAACAGCGTCACGGTCGACGGCGACACCTCGACCAATGACACCTGCCTGCTGTTCGCCACCGGCTCGTCGGGCGCGCCGCGCATCGGCCGGGTCGGCGACCGCCGGCTGAAGGAATTCTCGGCCGCCCTCGACAGGGTCATGCTGGACCTCGCCCATCAACTGGTGCGCGACGGCGAGGGGGCGACCAAATTCGTCCGCGTCACCGTCGACGGCGCCGCCAGCCCGGCCTCGGCCCGGAAACTGGCCAAGTCGATCGCCGACAGTCCGCTGGTGAAGACCGCCCTCGCCGGCGAGGACGCCAACTGGGGCCGCGTCGTGATGGCCGTCGGCAAGACCGAGGAGCCGGTCGACCGCGACCGCCTGGCCATCCGCTTCGGGCCGCACGTCGCCGCCATCGAGGGCGCGCCCTCGCCCCACTACGACGAGGCGAAGATGAGCGCCTATATGAAGAACGCCGAGATCGACATCACCGTCGACGTCGGCTCCGGCCGCGCCTCGGCCACGGTCTGGACCTGCGACCTGACCAAACGCTACGTCGAGATCAACGGCGACTACCGCTCGTGAGCGAGGAGCTGCCCACCGTCCTCGTCGTCGCCGTGGCCCTGATCGACGCGGACGGCCGCGTGCTGATCGCCCAGCGGCCCGAGGGGAAACAGCTGGCCGGCCTGTGGGAATTCCCGGGCGGCAAGGTCGAGCCCGGCGAACGGCCCGAGGCGGCCCTGATCCGCGAACTGAAGGAAGAGCTGGGCATCGACGTCAACGAGGCCTGCCTGGCCCCGTTCGTGTTTACCAGCCACGCTTACGAATCCTTTCACCTGTTGATGCCACTCTGGTTGTGCCGACGCTGGTCGGGGGTTGTGCAGAACCGCGAGCACGCGGCGCTGAAATGGGTGAGGCCGAACCAGCTTTCGGACTGGCCCATGCCTCCGGCCGATGAACCTCTGGTCGCCTGGTTGCGCGACCTGCTCTAGCCGCCGGGGAGGGGGCCGATGCTGCGACGCTTCCTTTCCCGCTTCGGGCGCGACGAGCGCGGAGCCACGGCCATCGAATACGGCCTGATCCTGTCGCTGATGTTCCTCGTCATCATCGGCGCCCTGCACGCCTTCGGCGACGCCGCGGACGGCCTGTTCCAGCGCACGATGAACGCCATCCGGAACGCGATGGGCGGCTAGTCCTCGCCCGTCTGTTCCTTCACGCCCAGCGCATCCGCCAGCCGCATCTTCGCCGAGCCCCTCGGCAGCGGCTTCTGCTGGCTTTCGTGCGGGGCCCAGCCGGCCAGGTGGACGATCTCGAAGGTCGCCGGAATCCGCCCGTCGGCCTCGCCGTACCGCCCGGCGTAGAGTTCCGCCGCACGCCCAGCGATTCCGCGCGTCAGCGGCCGCAGCGGCCCGGCCAGCACATTCGTCTCGCCCATGGCCCGCAGGTCCCGCACCAGGGCGAACAGGTCCGGATAGCGCACCGTCACCCGGTCCACATCGGCCACCGGCAGCGCGAAGCCGGCCCGCTGCAGCAACGCCGCCCCGTCGAACCCGTCCGCAAAGGGCGACACCCGCGCCTGCGCCCCGCCGCGCGCCTCCAGCTCGGCCTCGGTCAGCACCGCGCGCAGCTCCTTCAGCGTCCCGGCGCCCAGCAGCGTCCCGAGGAACAGCCCGTCCGGCTTCAGCGCGCGCCGGATCTGGGCCAGGGCGCCGGGCAGGTCGTTGGCCCAGTGCAGGCTCATCAGCGAGACGATGAGATCCTGCGACTGATCGGGGACGTCCAGCGCCGCCGCGCCCGGCGCCGCCCGGGCCGCGCGGTCGCCCATCGCGATCACCTGGCCGACCCGCCCCCCGGCCGCGCTGCCGGCCAGGGCCGCGGCGAAGAGGCCGGGATGGGCCGAAAGGTCCAGCGCCTTCGGCCACTCCCGCATCAGGGCCTCCAGACTGCCCACCGCGTTTTCCGCGGCGCGGAGGTGGAGGAAATCCGCGCGGCCGATTGCCGGCTCGCTGCGGGCAAGCCTTGCCGTTCGGCGAGGAACGTCGAAGATGCGGGGGGGACCGGAGGAGGCGTTCATGAACGTGCAGGATGGGGGCTGGCGGGGCCGATTGAAAGCGGGCGGCGCACAGATCACCCGCGGCGCGCGGTCGCTGGGCCGCGGCCTGACCGATCTGCTGCTGCCGCCGCTGGCCTGGGACAGCCCCGAAGCCGCCGCCTCGGCCGGACTGACGCCCGACGCCTGGGGCCGCGTCGTGTTTCTGGAAGATCCCGTCTGCGACGGCTGCGGCGCCGGTTTCGAGGTGGACGGCGGCGTCTTCGCCTCGCCGCGCTGCGCCGCCTGTATCGCCCAACCCTACGCCTTCGACCGGGCCCGGGCCGCCTGCGTCTATGACGCCGCCTCGCGCGGTCTCATCCTGAAATTCAAGCACGGCGACCACCAGCCCTTCGCCCCGCTGTTCGCCCGCTGGGTCAGCCGTGCGGCCGCGCCCCTGCTGGAACAGGCCGACGCCGTGGCCCCCGTGCCCCTGCACCGCCTGCGCCTGCTGTCGCGCCGCTTCAACCAGGCCGCCGAGATCGCCCGGCCGCTGGCCCGCGACGCAGGTCTCGACTATCTGCCCGACGCCCTGATCCGCCGGACGCACACCGCCAGCCAGGGCGGCAAGTCCGCGCGCGGCCGTCGCCTCAACGTCGGCAAGGCCTTTTCCGTCACGGCCGAGGGGCGCCGCCGGATCAAGGGCCGCCGCATCCTTCTGGTCGATGACGTGTTGACCACGGGCGCCACCGCCGAGGCCTGCGCCCGCGCCCTGCTGGAAGCCGGAGCGCGCGCCGTCGACCTCGCGGTCGTCGCCCGGGTGCGAACCGCCCGGGAATTGCCTATGTAGGCGGATCAGTTTTCAGGAGTGCCCCTTGGCCGACGTCGTCATCTACACCAAGCCCGGTTGCGGCTACTGCCACGCCGCCAAGGCCCTGCTGGACGAGAAGGGGGCCGAGTACGAGGAGATCGTCGCCTCCAGCGATCCCGCGAAGAAGCAGGAGATGATCCAGCGCTCGGGCGGACGCATGACCTTCCCCCAGATCTTCATCGACGGAAAACACGTCGGCGGTTCCGACGACCTGCACGCCCTTGACCGCAAGGGCGCGCTGGACGCATTGCTCGAGGCCTGATGGCCCCGCTTCCGATCGCCCTGATCCAGACCCGAACCCCCGACTCGGCGGCCGCGGCCTTCGCCCATGTCGAACCGCTGATCCGTGAAGCGGCCGCGGGCGGGGCGAAACTGATCCTGACGCCGGAAGCGTCCAACTTCATGATCCGGGACAAGGACCGCCGCCAGGCCGCCCTGACCGGCCAGGACAGCGACGGAGCCGTCGTCGCCCTGCGCGGTCTGGCGCGCGAACTCGGGGTCTGGCTGCTGATCGGCTCGGCCATCGTCCGCTCGGGCCACGACGGCGACGACCGCGCCGCCAACCGTTCGCTGCTGATCGACGACCGGGGCGAGATCGTCTCGAGCTACGACAAGCTGCACGTCTTCGACGTCGACCTGCCGACCGGCGAGCGCTGGCGCGAGAGCGCCACGGTCCGGCCCGGCGACGAAGCCGTCGTCGCCGACACGCCCTGGGGCAGGCTGGGCCTGACCATCTGCTACGACATCCGCTTTCCGCATCTGTATCGGGCGCTCGCGAAAGCCGGCGCGGTGATGATCGCCGTGCCTGCGGCGTTCACCGTGCCCACCGGCGAGGCGCATTGGGAAACCATGCTGCGCGCCCGCGCCATCGAGACCGGGTGCTGGATCCTGGCCCCCGCACAGGCGGGGACCCACGACGACGGACGCCGGACCTGGGGTCGCTCGACGGTGGTCGCGCCCTGGGGCGAGGTCGCGGCGAAACTGGATCACGACGCCCCCGGCGTGCTATTCGCGACGCTGGATTTCGACGCCGTCGACCGCGCCCGCGCGGCCATTCCCCAACTGACCCACGACCGCGATTTCGCGGGACCGACCCCGTTCGTTTCATGATCCGCTACGCCCTGCAGTGCGAGCACGAACACGGTTTCGAGGCCTGGTTCAGCGCCTCGGCCGACTATGACGACCAGGCGGCGCGCGGTCTGGTCGAATGCCCGCTGTGCGGCTCGCGTGCGGTGATCAAACAGATCATGTCCCCCGCCGTCGCCGGCGCGAGGAAGCGCGAGGCCGGTCCCGATCTGGCGACCATGCAGACCCTGATCCAGCAGGCGGCGCGCGAGGCGCGCAGCCATGTCGAACAGAATTTCGACTACGTCGGCGACGCCTTCGCCCGCGAGGCGCGCGACATCCACGAGGGGCGCTCCGAGAAGCGCGAAATCTACGGCGAGGCCACCCCCGCCGAGGTCCGGAAGCTCAGGGAGGACGGCGTCCCCTGCGCGCCCCTGCCGCCAGATCCCGCCAAGGCCCACTGAGTGGCGGACGAGGGGGAGCGCTATCAGGAGCACGACCCGCCGGAGTCCCTGCGTCCCTTCGTCCGCACCCTCTGGACCTACGCCGCGCCCGCGCCCGAACCGACGGTCCAGCGCATCGCCCCGGACGGCTGCCCCGAACTGATCCTCGACATCGGCTCGCCCTATGAGGAACAGGGCGACGACGGCGTCTTCCGCCTCCAGCCCCGGGCCCTGTTCGCCGGCCAGATGACGAGGCCGCTGGCCCTGCGCCCCGTCGGGCCGGTCGAACTGGTGGCCGTGCGGTTCGAGCCCGACGGCGCGCGCGACTGGCTGGGACACGCCGCCTCGGAGGCGACCGACCGGCGCCTCGACATGACCGGCCGGCTGGCGGGAGTCCGGGCCCCGGCCGGCGATCCCGCCGCGCAGGTCGAGGTCATGGTTCGTCTGCTGGAGGACCACCGCCGCCGTGTCGGCTGGTCAGCGGACCCGGTCGTCCGGGCCGAGATCGAGGCGGCCTCAGCGGACCAGCCTTCGGCCGTCCGTTCGCCGGCGGACCAGCGCGCGCTCCAGCGGCGCTTCAGCGACCGGGTCGGCGTTCCGCCGCGCATGCTGCGTTCGATCCTGCGCTTCCGCCGCGTCTTCGATCACGCCCAGGGACCCGAGGCCCTCGGCTGGCTCGAGGCGGGTCTGGAGGCGGGGTATTTCGACCAGCCGCAGCTGGCCCGCGACTTCCGCCGCTTCCTCGGCTGCACGGCCACCGAATGGGCCCGCGACCAGATCGGGCTGGCGCGCCGGATCGCGTCGCAATCCTACAAGCCCGGCCCGCTGTCCCCGCACTAGGGTCGGCGCCGCAACCGAGGGGATTTCACATGCTGACCGCACTGCTCGCCGCCGCCCTGATACAGACCGCGCCCGCCACGCCGGACCTGTCATTGATGGCCGGCTACTGGCTGGACTGTTCAGGCGGACGCGAGGTCTCCGAAACCTGGAGCGATCCGCGCGGCGGCCTCAGCGTCGGCCACGCCGTCACCATCGAGGACGGCCGCCCCTCGTTCGAGGTCTCGCACATCGGCCCGACGCCGCAGGGCTTCGCCTATGTCGCCCAGCCCGGCGGCGTCCCGCCCACCGTCTTCGTGCTCGCCGAGAGCGGCCCGACGCGGGCGGTGTTCGCCAACGCCGAAAACGACTTCCCGACGCGCGTCGTCTACGAGCGCGACGGCGAAGCCCTCACGGCCCGGATCGAGGGCGAGATCGACGGGCAGGCGCGCAGCATGGAATGGAATTTCCGCGCCGCGCCGCTGAATACGCGCTGCCCTGCCTGACGGCCTAGCTGCGGGTCCAGCCCTTGCCCGCCATGCAGTCGCGGAAGGCGTCGCTGTGCTGGCCGTGGCGGGTCGAGGCGCGGCATTCGTCGCGCGCGGCGTCGAACGGCTGGGCGTTCTCGCCGTGCCAGGCCATATCGTCATCGTCAGCGTCGATCACGGTGACGCAGGCCGAGGTCATCAGGCTGGCGGACAGGGCGGCGAGGATCAGAAGGTGTTTCATTGGGGGGCTCCGTTTCGAACCTCTCAATTCACCCAAGCTCGGCCGTTGTCCCGTTACATCCGGGCAAGGTGGATGAATTCGCGGTAAGCCGGCTCAGGCCTCGGCGGCGGCTTTCAGCGCCTCGGCGACGGCGTCCACGGAATGGCGCAGCTGGGCGCGGCGCCTGTCGAAGAACATCTCGCCCCGCAGGCCCGAGAAGATGAAACCGTTGGAGACGATGCAGGCGTTGGGTTCGTCCAGCCGCTGGATCTCGAAATAGCGCGTCGAGCGGAACCACAGGCCGCGCGCCTCGGTCCAGACCAGTTGGGAATAGGGCTCCCACTCGCCGACCCGCGCCGAGACCCGGCGCTCGGGCAGGCCCTCGATCGTCTCCGTCAGGGTGATGCCGGCCCCGAAGGCGATGGCGCCCTCCACGCCTTTCTCGATCGGGTTCCAGCGATCCCAGTACGACAGGTCGGCGATCAGGCCCCAGATGTGTTCGGGCGTGGCGCGGACGCCGATGCGGCGTTCGATGCGGGCGGTTTCCATGGCTTCGATCTGCCACGGCTTTCGGACCGAGAAAAGGCCGGCCTCAGCGGTTGCCTTCCGGACCGGGCTGGGACGCGGGCGGGGTGTCGGACGACGGGGTCTCGTCGCGGTCGGGCAGGTCCGGCGGTCCGGTCCGCAACCGGGCGCTGACGAAGCACAGGCCGGTGGCGGCGATCAGCAGGACGGCGTTGGCGAGGAAGGGGCCCGGCTCGGCCACTTCATAGAGGGCGACGCCGATCACCGGCGGGGCGAGGAAGCTGAGACCGGCCAGCGACATCATCAGCCCGGCGATCGCGCCCTGCTCATGCGGCTCCACCGACAGGGACGAGCCGGCGGTGAAGCCCGGCCGGGCGAAGCCGACGCCCATCGACACCACGGCGTAGCCGACGACCACGCCATAATATCCCGGCGCGGCGATGCTCATCAGATTGCCCAGCAGCGCCAGGGCGGCGCCCCAGCGCATCAGGTCGCGCGGCTGCAGCTTGAGCAGCGGGATCAGCCCCCACTGCGCCATGAGGGTGGCGGCGGCGCCGGCCAGCATGGCGATGCCGATGAAGGGCTGGGCGGCGCGCGCGGCGACGCCGGTCGCGCCCAGCTCGTCGATGATGTGGAAGCCCAGCACCGAGATGTTGATGGCCTGGGCCCCGGTGACCAGCAGGCCGTACAGCAGATAGTCGCGCACGCGAGGGTCGCGCCAGAGTCCCTTGGCGATCACGTCGCGGTGGCCGCTGGGCGAGGGAACGCGCACGACCTCGCCGCTGGGCAGGCGGCGCCAGACGATGAAGAGCACCACAGCGCCGAACAGGGCGAAGGCGTACATGGGACCCGCCAGTCCCACGAGCGGCAGGACGAAGAAGGGAGCCAGGGCCGGGCCGATAACCGTCCCAAGGCCCTGCGCCGAAGCCAGCAGGGCCATGGCCGGGGTGCGCTGTTCCGGGGTGGTGCGGTCGGCGACATAGGCCTGCGATGCGATAGGGGCGGCCGAGCCGAACACGCCATAGATGGTGCGGGCCACCGCCATCAGGGCGAAGGCCATGCCCGCGCCCAGCCACTGCTCCAGCCCCGAGGTCGCGGCGAGGCCGAAGCCCGTCATCGAGACGACGAAGCCGGACAGGCCGATCAGCATCACGCGCTTGCGGCCCAGGTTGTCGGACAGCCGCGCCCAGAACGGCGAGGCGATGGTCCACATCAGGGCCGAGATGGCGAAGGCGCTGGCGACCAGGGTGTCGGACAGGCGGAACTCGCGTCCGATCGCCGGCAGAACAGACTGCAGCGCCATATTGCCCGCCGCCGCGATCAGACTGACGGCGAACAGGATGGCGAAGGCGGGCGAGCGGAGGTTCACGGGCTCAACCTAGACGGCCAGAGGGGCGGGGTCACCCGTCGCCGACGATTGTCAGGGACGGTTTCAGGCGGCGGCCGTCGTCGAGACCCAGACGCGCCTTGATCTCGAACAGATCGGCCCCGGGACGGACGATCAGCAACGCCTTGGGCCGCGCCATGTTCACCGCGATCACAGCATTCTTCGGACAGATGTCGAAACAGTCGGTCTCCTTGACCACCAGTTCGGCCTTCCTGCCCTTCCCCGCCTTCAGATATTTGCGCAGGGCCTTCTTCAGCGACCGGTCGCCGTCGGGACCGAAGCCCTCGCCATTCAGCTTCTTCGAGCATTTGCGGCAGACGAGCACGACGTCTTGCCACCGGGTCTTCGCAATCTTGATGGCCATGCCGCCAGTTTGCCCGGCGCACGCCCTTGCGCAAGGGCGGCGGCTTTGCGCACCTTGCGGCCGCAAGACATCGGGGACGCCATGACCATTCGCCGCCTGTTCGCCGCCTCCAGCCTCGCGCTGGCCCTGTCCGCCGGCCTGGCGCATGCCCAAGCGGGGCCGATCGCCATTGAGCGGGTCGAGGCGGCGGTGGCGGCGGAGACCCCGAAGGTCGTGGCCTGGCGGCGCGACATCCACGCCCATCCGGAACTCGGTTTCGCCGAGACCCGCACGGCGGCGATGGTCGCCGAGCATCTGCGCGCGCTGGGGATGGAGGTCCGCACGGGCGTGGGCAAGACCGGGGTGGTCGGCGTGCTCCGCGGGGGACGGCCCGGCCGGACCGTGGCCCTGCGCGCCGACATGGACGCCCTGCCGGTGCTGGAGGCGACGGGCCTGCCGTTCGCCTCGACCGCGACCGGGACCTATATGGGCGCGACCGTGCCGGTGGCCCACGCCTGCGGCCATGACGCCCACATCGCCATGCTGATGGGCGCGGCCGAGGTTCTGGCCGGGATGAAGGCCGACATCGCCGGGACCATCGTCTTCATCTTCCAGCCGGCCGAGGAGGGGGCGCCTCCGGGAGAGCCCAAGGGCGGCGCCGCCCTGATGATCGAGGAGGGGGCGCTGGAGAACCCGCGGCCCGACGCCATCTTCGGCCTGCATGTGGTGCCCGGACGGCCCGGCACGGTCTTCTATCGTCCGCAGGGCTTCATGGCCGCCTCGGACCGGATCGACATCGTCCTGCACGGCCGCCAGACGCACGGCGCCTGGCCGTGGAAGGGGGTCGACGTCATCGCCGTCTCGGCCCAGATCATCCAGACGATCAACACCCTGACGGCGCGGACCATCGATCCGACCACGACGCCGACGGTCTTCACCATCGCCACGGTGGACGCGGGCGTGCGCTATAACATCATCCCCGACGAGGCCAGGCTGTCGGGCACCCTGCGCACCTTCGACATCGCCCAGCGCGACGACCTGGTGCGGCGCGCCGGCGTGGGCATCGACAATGTCGCCGAGACCTTCGGCGCCACAGCCGAATTCTCGGTCCGCCAGAACGCGGCGCTGGTCTTCAACAACGAGGAACTGTCGACCTGGCTGGCCCCGGTGCTGACCGAGGCGGCGGGCGCGGGGAACGTCAACGCAGCCGCGCCCCCGACGACGGTGGCCGAGGATTTCAGCTATCTGTCGCAGGTCGTGCCCGGCGTCTTCTATCATCTGGGCGGGTCGAAGGACGGGGTCGATCCCGCCACCTCGCCGCCCAATCATTCGCCCGGGTTCGACGTCAATGAATCGATCCTGCCGCTGGGCGTGAAGACCCATGTGCTGAGCGCCCTGCGGTTCCTGGAGCGGCCCGCGCCCTGACCGGCAACCACGTTCCGCAACCTCCCGGCAAGGACGTCGGCGCATCCTCCTGCATCCTTCGAGGAGGCTGTGTTGAGAGAGTTGCCGGTACGGATGCCGCCCATGCGGCTTGAGCGGCGCGGCGGGCCGCTGCGGGAGATCTTCTTCTTTCTCGTCGCCTTCGGAGCGATGTTCGGAGCCGCCCTGCTCGGACTGGACCTGCTGATCTGAGGCTCAGGCCGCTTCGCCGGTGCGGATCCAGTCCGCGAGAACGTCATGCATCGCACGCGTCGCCGCCAGGCCGCCGGACGAAAGATCGAGCTGAACCTCCGAGGGCGCCACGTCGTCTGGCGACATTCCGAACTGGGCCCTGAACGCCTGGACGAAGCTGCGGCGGTCGGGAAAGCCGTTCCGCTGCCCGATCAGTTCGACGGACGGCGACAGGCCCCGGCGTCCCCTCAGCGCCGCGTAGGCCCGCGCCAGCCGCCTTCGCAGGACGTAGGTCCGGACCCCGCCCGCGCTCTCGAAGGCGCGATACAGGCTGGTGCGCGATACGCCGATCGCGACGGCCACGGTGGCGGCGCTCCAGCGTGCGTCCGGCGGTTGCGAGTCCAGCAGGGCCATGGCCCGCTCGCGGATCGTGCGATGGATGGCGTCGGCATGCCCGGGCGCGACCGATCGCTGATGGCCCAGAAAGCGTTCCGCTATGACGAAGGCGGCCTCGATGCCTGCGGACCCTTCCGCATCACTGAGTCGCCCGGCGACATCCGCCATCGTCAGCAGGTGGGAGGCGACCAGCCGTCCGCCTGCCGAGGAACCCGGCAGCACGAGGCCGTGGACCCCCCGCGCCAGCAGCCACCCCGGCACGGCGGCGCGCGGAATCATGACCGTCACCATGTCGATGGAGGACATGGAGGAGACGGATGGACGGGACAGGTCCCGGAACTGCACCGACCCGGCCTCGGCCCGCAGGGTCTCGCCGTCGCAGTCGCCGATGGTGTCGGTCAGGTTCACGATCACGCTGATGTGGTCGATGCCCGAGCGGCGAATGTGCTCCGCTTCGCGCGCGAGGGTCTGGGTGGAGGAATTGGCGCGGGCGATGATGGACGGGCCGAACAGGTGAGCCCGCGTCCGGCTGCTGAAACCCGAGCGGCCGTTGTCGGCCACGTCGCGCACCTCGCCCAGTTCGGCGAACGAGTCGCGATAGATTTCGAAGGCGTCCGGCTGACGCTCTGAGGAGACGGCCCACGAGACGCTGGGCGGTCGATCCTTGGGTGGAATGCTTACTGTCACGCTGGCAGCCTGTCATGCGCCGCCGTCGAACGCCATCCTCATGCTCTTTCGAAGAAGGTCCCGATCACGCGGCGATAGACCTCGGCCAGGGCCTCGATCTCGGCCACGGGTGCGCGTTCATCGATCTGGTGCATGGTCTGGCCGACCAGGCCCAGCTCCAGCACCGGGCACATGGCGCGGATGAAGCGGGCGTCCGAGGTGCCGCCGGTGGTCGAGGCCTCCGGCCGCCGTCCCGTCGCGGCCTGGACCGCGTCCTGCACCCCGTCGACGAAGGGGCCCGGCTCGGTGAGGAAGGCGTTGCCCGAGCACAGATGCTCCAGCTCGATGCGCAGGCCCGACGCCGCCTGGGCCTCGCCGGCCATGGCGTTCAGCCAGGCGATCAGGTCGTCGCCCGTATGGGTCGGGTTGAAGCGGATGTTCAGCCGCGCCTTCGCCTCGGCGGGAATGATGTTGGTCGCCGGGTTGCCGATGTCGATGGTGGTGATCTCGAGGTTCGACGGCGGGAACTCGGGGTAGCCGTCGTCCAGCCTGTGGTCGTCCAGCCGCGCCAGCAGCCTGGCCAGAACCGGCGCCGGATTGGCGGCGCGGTCGGGATAGGCGACGTGGCCCTGTTTGCCGTGGACGGTGATCCATGTGTTCAGCGAGCCGCGGCGGCCGACCTTGATCATGTCGCCCAGCGCCTGTGACGACGACGGCTCGCCGACGACGCAGGCGTCGATGACCTCGCCTTCGGCCATCAGGGTTTCGACCACGCGTTTGGTCCCGTGCAGGGCCGGTCCTTCCTCGTCGCCGGTGATGAGGAAGGAGAGGCTGCCGGGAACCTCGCCCTCGGCCAGAACGCGGGACACCGCCGCGACCCAGGCCGCGATGCCGCCCTTCATGTCGACGGCGCCGCGGCCGTAGAGAACGCCGTCCTTCACCTCGGCCTCGAACGGGCCCGAGGACCAGGCCTGCTCCGACCCCGTGGGCACGACGTCGGTGTGGCCGGCGAAGCAGAGGTTGGGGCCGGCGGTCCCGCGCCGCGCGTAGAGGTTCTCGATATTCTCGAACTTCATCCGTCGGCACTGGAAGCCCAGGCCGGTCAGGGCGCGCTCCAGCACATCCATCGCGCCCTCGTCCGCGGGGGTGACGGAAGGCCTGCGGATCAGGTCGCGGGTCAGTTCGACAGGATCGATAACGGGAGTTGATGCGACGCTCATAAGGCTGTGCTTTACGGGGTTCGGACGACTGCGAGAAGGCTTCTCCCCATGCCGAAGATCGACATCGACAGCGCGCCCACCGGACATGGGACCGGCTATCCCGAGGAATTCGCCGGCCCATGCAAGGCGCGCCGCCGCTGGAAGCTGGGCGATGCGGCCGGGCTGGACCAGTTCGGCGTCAACCTGCTGCACCTGTCCGCCGGCTCCTGGTCGAGCCAGAGGCACTGGCATGAGGGCGAGGACGAGTTCGTCTGGGTGATGTCGGGCGAGGTGGTGCTGGTCGAGGACGAGGGCGAGACCATCCTGCGCGCGGGCGACTGCGCGGGCTGGAAGGCGGGCGTGCCGAACGGCCACAAGATCGAGAACCGTTCGGACGCCGAGGCCGTTCTGCTGGAGGTCGGGACCCGCACGCCGGGCGGCGACCGCGGCGACTATCCCGACATCGACCTGACCTTCGGCCCGGGCGGCTATTTCCACCGCGACGGGACGCCCTATCCGAAAGTTGACCGGCGCACGTGACCGAAACCATCGAGACGACCGAACCGGTCCAGCCCACGCCGCCGCCGGGAGAGCCGTCCAGTCCATGGGCCATCCGCGACTTCCGCCTGTTGTGGGTCGGGCGGGTGGCGGCGGTGCTGGGCATCCAGATCCAGTCTTCGGCCCTGCTGTGGCAGGTCTATGAGATCGCCCGCCGCGACCATCCGATCGCCGAGGCCAGCCTGTATCTGGGCCTCGTCGGCCTGTGCCAGTTCCTGCCGCTGCTGGCCCTGACACTGCCCGCCGGAGCCATGGCCGACCGGCGAGACCGCAAGAACACCGTCACCATCTCGGTCATCGTCGAGGCCGCCTGCGCGATGGCCTTCCTCGCCATGGCGATCCACGGCCATCCGCCGCTGTGGGGCCTGCTGGCCGTGGCCGCGGTGTTCGGCGCGGCGCGCGCCTTCCTCGCCCCGGCCAGCCAGGCCTTCCTGCCGATGGTGGTCGGACGCCGCGCCCTGCCGCCCGCCATCGCGGCCCAGTCCATCGCCTTCCAGACCGGCGCCATCGCGGGCCCGGCGCTGGGCGGGGTGATCGTCGGACTGTCGGTGCCCCTGGCCTACGCCTCGGCGCTGGCGATGTTCGCCGTCGGCATCGGCAGCCTGCTGCTGATCCGCACCAGCGGAAAGCCCGCGCCCTCGCCGAACCGGATCTCGGCCGTGGCCCAGGTGAAGGAGGGGCTGGCCTATGTCTGGAACACGAAGATCGTCCTCGGCGCCATTTCGCTGGACCTGATCGTGGTGCTGCTGGCCGGGGTCGCCCTGCTGACGCCGATCTTCGCGCGCGACATCCTGCACGTCGGACCCGAGGGCTTCGGCCTGCTGCGCGCCTCGTTCGGGGCCGGAGCCCTGCTGATGGCGATGTATCTGAGCCGGTTCCCGATCGTGAAGCACGGCGGGCGTTGGATGTTCGCCGCCGTGGCCGTGTTCGGCCTGTGCACCCTGACCTTCGGCCTGTCGAAGACCGTCTGGCTGTCGGGCGCGGTCCTGTTCCTCGGCGGGGCGGCGGACATGATCAGCGTCAACATCCGCCAGACCCTGATCCAGCTGTCGACGCCCGACCACATGCGCGGCCGGGTCAGCTCGGTGTCCATGCTGTTCATCGGCGCCTCGAACGAACTGGGCGAGGCCTATTCGGGCGTGGCGGTGCGCTTCCTGGGTCCTATCGGCGCGGCGGTGTTCGGCGGGATCGGCGCCCTGACGGCGACCGGCCTCTGGGCGAAGCTGTTTCCCGATCTCAGGAAGGCGGACCGGCTCGACTGAGTGGCTGGTGACTGGTGGCTAGTGGCTGGCCACCGCCTGCGGAGCCGAACTGACCGCGCCGCCCTTCCGCCGAAAGCGAAAAAGAAAAACACTAGCCACTAGCCACTAGCCACTAGCCACTTCTCAGCCCCAGGGCCGGAAATGCTTCGACAGCTTCAGCCCCTGCCGCTGGTAGTGGCTGCCGCCCTCGCCATAGAGGCGGGTCGGGCGTTCCGTCAGGGGCTCATAGACCAGCCGGGCGACGATCTGGCCGTGCTCCAGCAGGAAGGGGGTGTCGTGGGTGCGGACCTCGAGCACGCCTTTTGAGCCCGCGCCGTGCGCCTCGTCGGTGCCGAAGCCCGGGTCGAAGAAGCCGGCGTAATGGACCCGGAACTCGCCGACCGAGGGATCGATGGGCGTCATCTCCGCGGCCTGATCGACCGGAATCTCGACGTCGTCGCTGGACGCCAGGATGTAGAACTCGCCCGGATCCAGCAGCAGTTCGCCGCGGCGCAGGGTCAGGGGCTCCCAGAAGTCGCGCGGGTCGTGGCCGTCGATATTGTCGAGGTCGATCACCCCGGCATGACGCCGGCCGCGGAAGCCGACGACGGCCCCGTCGCCGCCCTGAAGCTCGACGCCGACGCTGCGCGTCTCCAGCTTCGGCGGCTCGCCGGCCTTGAGGCGCAGCTGGTTCAGGCGGGTGCCGGGGCGGACCAGGATGGGGAAGGTCTGGGGCGAGATTTCCAGATACAGGGCCCCCTCATAACCCTCGGCCACGTCGTCGAAACTGACGCCGCGATCCGTCAGCAGGCGGACGAAGACGTCGACCCGGCCCGTCGAGCTCTTGGGGTTGGCGCGGGCGATCAGGCCCTTCGGCAGGCTGAGCCGCTCCTGCAGCCGGGCGATGTAGACGCAGCCGCGCTCCAGCACGACGCCGGCTGACAGGTCGATCCGGTGCATGGCCACGTCGGCGATCCGGTCCTCGACCGTGCGCCGGCCGGGCAGGAAGGAGGCGCGCACGCGCCAGGCTTCATCGGACAGGCGCAGGTCCAGACTGGCCGGCTGCACCTGATCGGCGTCGAAGGGGGTGTCCGAAGCGATCGCGCCGCCGGCGATCAGGGCCTCGATGGACTGGCAGGGCAGGATGCCCGGGGTGGTGGATTCGAAGGTCTGCATGTGTTCGGCTTACACGATTTTTCGCCGCGTCTCCCCTCCCGCGCGACGTACGGTCCCGCTTGACGTGAGCGAGGGTTGCACGACCATTGCCGAATGCATGACGCCCGCGCCTATGAAGCCGAAACCGACGGGATCCTGGTCCGCGTGCGACCCAGCTATCTGGCGGGACAGTCGGATCCCGAGGGCGGGCGCTGGGTCTGGGCCTACCAGGTCGAGATCGTGAACCTGAGCGGCGTGCCGGTGCAGCTGACGGCGCGGCGCTGGGTCATCACCGACGCCCTGGGTCATGTCGAGGAGGTGCGCGGCGCCGGCGTGGTCGGCGAGCAGCCGACGATCCTGCCGGGCGACAGCTATTCCTACGCCTCGGGCTGCCCCTTGGGCACCGCCTCGGGCTCGATGGTCGGCGGCTATTCCATGACGGATGACGCGGGTCGCACCTTCGAGGTCGCCATCCCGGCCTTCAGCCTCGACGTGCCGGGCGACCGCCGGGTGCTGAACTGAATGGCTGGTGGTTAGTGGCTAGCCACTGAGCTCCGCGTAGCGGAGCGGGCGGGGTGAGGGGCTGCGTCAACCCGGAAAAGCGCAGCCCCGCCCCAGCGTTCATGGCCGCATGCGGATGCGGCCATGAGGCGGAGGGCGGCTCTCTAGGAGCCTATGATGACAGCCGTGTGGCTGAATGGGGTCAGATGTAGCGCCGCAGCGAACGGGCCAGATCGGTCGCTCCGCCGCGCTTGACCTGCGGCTGGTAGGCGACGCGGGCGTGCTCGACGCAATAGACGCCTTCCGAGGAACGGCGGCCGCAGAAGCTGAACTCGTTCGAGGACGGGTCGCCGATCGGCCATTTGCACATATGGGCGCCCAGGGTCATCACCGTGGCGGTGCCGGGCAGGTCGGGCATGGGCGCCGGAACCGACTGGGCCGCGACGACGGCGCGCGGCTGGACCGCCTCGATGCGGCGCGGGGCCGACGGGGCCTGGGTCGGTTGCGCGGGGCGCGGACGCGACGGGCGGAAGGTGGCGCGCGCCGGCTGCGACGGGGCGGCCCGGCCCGACAGGCCCAGGCGGTGAACCTTGCCGATGACGGCGTTGCGGGTGACGCCGCCGCCCAGCTGCTTGGCGATCTGGCTGGCCGACTGGCCTTCGAGCCAGAGTTTCTTCAGCGCGCCGACGCGGTCTTCAGTCCAGCCTGCGGTCATAGCCAACCCTCCGGGTCTCGGATTCAATATATGGGGTCCAGACGTCCCTCCCGGGGCCTCGACCTACCACTAATCGTAAACGACCCCCTAACAGACGCAAGATGTGCGAATCAGTCCGTCCACAGGAACCAGATGTAGAGATGGTTAACAGCTGCGGGGTTTGGCGGATGAAAGCGGCTAGTGGCTAGTGATGAGTGGTCGTCGCGCCTTCGCTGGCGGGCGCGGTTCGTACGGCTGCGCCCCTGCCGGCCAGCCACTAGCCACTTGCATCCCACGGCCCCGCGCCGCATCTCCCCGTCCATGACCGATCTCCCCTCGACCCGACCCGCCGGCCTGCCGCAGCCCCGGAGCTACAACGGCGTCAACTGGATCGGGGTCAGGACCCTGTACCTGCGCGAGGTGCGGCGGTTCTGGAAGGTCGGCGCCCAGACCGTGGCGGGACCGGTGGTGACCACCCTGCTGTACATGCTGGTCTTCGTGGTCGCCCTGAGAGGGACGCGTCCGCCACTGCACGGCACGCCCTTCGCCGACTTCGTGGCGCCGGGCCTGATCATGATGGCCATGCTGAACAACGCCTTCGCCAACGCCTCGTCCAGCCTGATCCAGGCCAAGGTGATGAATACGGCGACCGACTTCCTGACCCCGCCGCTCAGCCCGCTTGAGCTGACCATCGGCTTCTCACTGGGCGCGGCGACGCGGGGCCTGGTGGTCGGGATCGTGACCGCGATCTGCGTCATGCCGTTCGCGAGGCTGGAAGTCGCCAACCTCGGCGCCATCGTCTGGTTCGGCCTGCTGGCCTGTCTGATCATGGGCATGCTGGGCGTCTTCGCCGGCCTGTGGGCGCAGAAATTCGACCAGCTGGCCGCGGTGCAGAATTTCGTCATCATGCCGATGACCTTCCTGAGCGGCACCTTCTACCTGGTCGAGAACCTGCCGGAGCCGTTCTCGACCATCAGCCATTTCAACCCCTTCTTCTATCTGATCGACGGCTTCCGGGCCGGCTTCATCGGCACGCAGAACGCCGAGGGCAACCTGCTGATCGGCGCGGTCATGAGCGGCCTGTTGACCGTGGTCATGGCCTGGGCCTGCTGGCTGGTCTTCCGCTCGGGCTGGCGGCTGAAGAGCTGACTCAGAAGTAAGGTGCGCCGCCCCTCGGGTCGCGCTAGCCATGGCGCCTCGCCTCAAGGGGATTCCATGCTGTTCCGTTCGCTCGCCGCCGCCGCGACCCTGCTCGCCGTCTCCGCGCCGGTCTCGGCGCAGGACCTCGACCTGCGCGCCCAGGTCGCCGCCTTCATCCAGCCGACCAACGCCGCCCGCACCGATGTCGTGGTCGCCCAGCTGCGCGCAGCCGGCTTCGAACCCGTCGTCGAGACCTTCGTCGGCGGCACGGAGCGGACCGGCGCGATGGAGGGCCGCAACGTCGTCGTCACCTTCGGCGAGGGCGAGCGCGAAATCCTGCTGACCGCCCACTATGACGCCGTGAAGCTGCGCGACGGGACGATGTCGCACGGCGTGGTCGACAACGCGGCTTCGGTGGTCGGGGTCATCGAGGCGGCGAAGATCCTGCGGACGAAGACGCTCACCCATCGCATCCGCGTCATCCTGTTCGACCAGGAGGAACTGGGGCTGATCGGCGCGCGCAAATGGATCGAGGCGCACGGCCTGACGAATGTCGCCGCCGTGGTGAACTCGGACGTCGCCGCCTATGGCGACACGATGATGTACGGCCAGAACAACGGCGCCCAGTCGGCCGCCGTGACCCGCGCGGTGCAGGCGGTCTGTTCGGCCCGGGCCCTGCAGTGTGTGGGCTATCCCGAATACCCGCCCTCCGACGACCGCGCCTTCTCGGCCGCCGGCGCGCCGGTGGTGTCGCTGGGCTTCCAGGACCAGGTCGGCGCCCACCAGATGTGGCTGGCCTTCAACGGCGGCGAGGCCAACGGCCTGGCCGAGGGCTTCGTCCCGCAGGTGTTCCGCCTCATCCACTCCAACGAGGACACGATAGAGCACGTCGATCCGGTCACGGTCCGGCTGGTCGGCGACACCTATGCGGCGGTGGTCGAACGGCTGGACGCCGATCTGGACGGTGTTGACTAACCCCGCCCTGCGTCCGACAAGGCCTGACCCTTTTTCAAGCGGTCCCGACGCTATCCGGCGCCGGGGCCGTCTCGCTTTTGGAGGCCTGCCCCGTGTCCACTGAACATCTGATGGGTGTCTACAACCGCGCGCCGCTGGAGGTGGATCGCGGACAGGGCGCGCGTCTGTGGGGCAAGGACGGGACCGAATACCTCGACTGCGTCATGGGCATTTCGACCAACGCCCTGGGCCACGCCAATCCGATCCTCGTCCAGGCGGTCAAGGACCAGGCCGAAAAGCTGTGGCACGTGTCCAACATCTTCAAGATTCCGGGGCAGGAGGCCCTGGCAGACGCCCTGTGCGAGAAGTCTTTCGCGGATGTGGTCTTCTTCACCAACTCGGGCACGGAAGCCGTCGAGTGCGCGCTGAAGACGGCGCGCCGCCACCATGTCGCCAACGGCCAGCCCGAGCGGATCGACATCTACGGCTTCGACGGTTCGTTCCACGGCCGGACCTATGGCGCGATCAACGCCGCCGCCAACCCCAGCTACACCGAAGGCTTCGGGCCGAAGATGGAAGGATTCCATCAGCTGGTCTGGGGCGACAAGGCGGCTCTGGAGGCTGCGTTCCGCAATCCGACGACCTGCGCCGTCATCCTGGAGCCCGTACAGGGCGAGGGCGGCTGCCGCGCCACGCCGGACGAGGACCTGCGCTGGATGCGCGAGATGGCCGACGAGAACGGCGTCCTGATCATCTTCGACGAGGTCCAGTGCGGCATGGGCCGGACCGGCAAGCTGTGGGCCCACGAATGGGCCGGCATGACGCCCGACATCATGGCCGTCGCCAAGGCCCTCGGCGGCGGCTTCCCCATCGGCGCCTGCCTGGCCACCTCGAATGCGGCCAAGGGCATGACGGTCGGCGTCCACGGCTCGACCTTCGGCGGCAACCCGCTGGCCATGGCCGTGGGTCAGGCGGCCTTCGCCGAGATCTCGAAGCCGGAGACGCTCGCCCACGTCAACGAGATCGCCGGCTATCTGAAGCAGCAACTGCACGGCCTGGCGCAGCGCTTCCCCGACGTGATCGTGGACGTGCGCGGCAAGGGCCTGCTGCTGGGCGTCAAACTGGTCCCCAACAACCGTGAATTCATGGGCTGGGCCCGCGATGAGCAGCATCTGCTGGTCGCCGGCGGCGGCGACAACTGCTGCCGCATCCTGCCGCCGCTGAACCTGACGCTGGAAGAGGCGCGCGAGGCGGTCGAACGGTTCGAGCGCACCTGCGAGTTCGCCCGCTCGAAGATGGCGACCTGATCATGGTCCGCCATTTCCTCGACATCCACCGGCTGGAAGCCGAAGAGCTTCGCGCCATCCTCGACGACGCCCACGCCCGCAAACACGCACGCAAGGGCTGGCCGAAGGGCCGGGTCGACGCCGACGCTCCGGCCAAGGACCGCGTCCTGGCCATGGTGTTCGAGAAGAATTCGACCCGCACCCGCTTCAGCTTCGACGCCGCCATCCGCCAGCTGGGCGGGGCCTCGATCATCGCCAACGCCGGCGACATGCAGCTGGGCCGCGGCGAGCCGGTCGAGGATACGGCCCGCGTCCTGTCGCGCATGGTCGATGCGGTGATGATCCGCGCCAACAGCCACGAGGACGTGGAGCGGTTCGCCCGCGTCTCGACCGTGCCGGTGATCAACGGCCTGACCGACCGCTCGCACCCATGCCAGATCCTGGCCGATCTGATGACGATCGAGGAGCATCGCGGCCCGATCGCCGGCAAGACGATCGCCTGGGTCGGCGACGGCAACAATGTCTGCCACAGCTTCATGCATGCGGCGCCGAAGCTGGGCTTCCATTTCAACGTCGCCTGCCCGGCCGACTACCACCCGGACCTCCACGATCTGGCCAAGGGCGGCAACCACGTCACCCTGACCAGCGACCCGCGCGAGGCCGTGGCCGGCGCGGACGTGGTCGTGACCGACACCTGGGTGTCGATGGGCGACGGCGACTACGAGGCCCGTCTGGAAGCCTTCGAGGGCTATGGCGTCGACGACAGCCTGATGGCCGGCGCGTCCAGCGACGCGGTCTTCCTGCACTGCCTCCCCGCCCACCGGGGCGAGGAGGTGACCGACGCCGTCATCGACGGGCCGAAGTCGCTGGTCTGGGACGAGGCCGAAAACCGCATCCACGCGCAGAAGGCCGTGCTGGCGTGGTGTTTCGCGGGTTGAGTCCCCGGGCGTCGAGACTGGCGGCGCTGGGCGGACTGCTCGGCGCCCTCGTCATGTTCGCCGGCGACATGCTCTTCTATGGCCAGTGGGCCAGCGGCGCGGCGGCCTATGCCGGATCCATGGGTGTCGTTGAGGGCCGGCCGATCTGGATGCTGATGCTCGGAGGTTTGCTAGGCCCGCTCGCGGGGATCGGCTACCTCTTCGGCCTGCTTCACGTCGTCCGACGCCTGCGGCCGGCGGGGCGCCTGCTTCAAGCTGCCGTCGGTTTCAGTCTGCTGGCTGTTTTCTCGATCGCCATGGCGACCCATTCAGTCTGGGGCGCCTTCGCGGTAGCGGCCGGCGCGAGACAGGCCGTCGGAACCTATCTGCAGCTGTTCTTCGTCGTCGGACAGATCGTCGCCGTTCCCGCATCCCTGCTTCTGCTGGGGGTGACGGCGATGGGTCGGACGACCTGGCCCCGCGCTACGGTGCTGGCGAATCCGGGGGTCCTCTATCTGGTGCTTGTGACCGCGACCTGGCTTCCGTCGCCGGTCGGTGCGGTCATCGTCGGTGGTGCGTTCAATCTCGCCTTCGCGTTCTTCTTCACCGTCAGCCTGGCGACGGATCGCGACGGCTGACCGCCGCGATCCGTCTATGGCCTAGTTCAGATTGACGTCAACGACCCCGCCCGCGTCCGGCAGGGTCTTCGTCACATTGGCCTTGGCGACCTCGTAGAAGAATTTGAAGAAGCCGCCCTCGTTCACCCAGATGCGGCCGTCGTCGGCGTCGAACTGCAGGATGGTCAGGTGCGGGTCGTCCTTGCCCTCGGGATACCAGGCGGCGAGGATCGGGTTCCAGTAGCGGTCGATGATCTCGCGGTCCTGGCCGTGCACCGAAAGCTGGCCGTGGATGCAGGCCCAGACGTTCTGGTCCTTTGAGCCGTAGTGGAACATGGCGCTCTGGCCGCCGCCGACCGCGGCGTCCTTCGCCAGATCGGTGTCGTCGCGGGTGAAGAACCAGATGGTGCCGGTCTCTTCCTCACGGAAAGCCGTCATCGGCTGGGCGTGATAGCCGGGCTGGTCGAGTCCCAGCATGCCGGTGTTGGACTTCTTCAGGTGGTCCCAGAATGCGTCTTCGGCTTCTGCGGCTGTGAGGGTCTTGTCGCTCATGGGGAGGTCTCCTTGATCGTCGGGTTCGATCAGGAATGACCGGGCGGGAGCCGGGTTCCCCTCAGTACGGTCTTTGCGGCGCGCCCAGCAGTGCGCCCAGATGGACCACCAGAATGAACACTCCGGCGCCGGCCAGCAGCATGATCAGCCGCCAGGGCGCCATACGCACCCCGCCCCTCGGATCCCAGGGGCGGGCGCCGCGCCAGCCGGCGAAGACCGCCAGGGCGATGGCAGCGGCGGTCAGGGCCAGGGTCAGGGGCAAGTCCATCGGCGCGAAGTGGCGCGGACAGGCGATCCGCGCAAGACCGCAGACCTTTCCAACAGGTTAATCTTCACCGGTCGTTAACCTCCGCGGCGCGAGAATCCGGCTGGTGTCGGCGCTTTCCACAGGAAGATGGGCGGCCCACCATATCTTGGGGTTAACCACGCGTTTACACGCATGATCTTGGCGTCTAGCGTCCAACAAGTGGGTTGGGAGGCGAATCAGTGAGCGCAGCCGCGCCGTGGAGCGTGAAGGGCATCGAGCCCAAGGCGCGCGAGATCGCCAAGGACCTCGCCCGTCGCTCCGGCATGACGCTGGGCGAGTGGCTGAACACGATCATCATGGAAGACGGCGACGACGACGAGGGCGTCGTTCCGCTGTCGCGCCGTCCGCACGCCGCCGAGAGCTATGAGCGCCGCGGCCGCAGCCGGCGGATGGACGACGCCTACGGCGGCGCCGACAACCATCTGGACCGCCTGGCCGCCTCGATCGACGCCATCGCCGCCCGGCTGGAAGCCGCCGAGCGCCGCTCGACCATCGCCATCCAGGGCGTGGACCAGGCCGTCTCCGGTCTGGTGCGCCGCCTGGACAACCAGGACCAGAGCGACAAGGTCCACGTCCGCCGCATCGACGACATCGCCGAGGAACTGCGCGAGGGCCATCGCCGCCTGCGCCGGTTCGAGCAGGAGGTCGGCCCCCAGACGGCCGAGACCTTCGGCAAGGTCGAGACCACCCTGGGCGCTCTCGCCGGCCGCCTCTACGACATCGAGGAGCGGCAACGCACGGGCGCCAACGAACTGCGCCAGCGCATGGACGCGGTCGAAAAGGCCGCCGGTCCCGGCGTCGGCGCCGAGCTGCTGGCCCAGGTCGGCCAGCGCCTGGATCAGGCGCAGATCCGCACCACCGAGGCGCTGCGCGGGCTCGAGCGTTCGTTCGCCGGACTGGACCAGCGCCTGCGCGCCACCGAAGGCCGGGTCGAACCGGAAAGCGCCCGCGAGGCCGCCCGTTTCGAAAAGCTGGCCGAAACCCTGAGCCGTCAGGTCGAGGGCAACCGCGCCGAGATGATGCGGCGGCTCGACACCGCCGAGACCGAAGGCCGGATGGACCGCATCGAACGCGCCGTCCTCTCCATCGGCGACCAGGTCAAGTCGTCCGAAGAGCGTTCGGCCAAGGCCGTCGAGGCCATGGGCCGCGAGGTCCTGCGCATCGCCCAGAACCTGAACGGCCGGGTCCAGACCATCGAGGGCGCCGCGCCGCTGCAACTGGACGCCATCAGCCGCAAGGTCGAGAGCGACATGGGCCGGCTGGCCCAGGGACTTGAACAGCGTCTGACCGCCGCCGACGACCGCCACGCCCTGGCGCTGGAGAAGCTGGGCGGCGAGATCACCCGCATTTCCGACCGCCTCAGCGAACGGATCGCCCAGTCCGAGCGTCGCTCGCAGCAGGCGCTCGAGGACATCGGACGTCGGCTGGCCGACAGCTCCAGCAAGATCGAGCAGGGCTATGACCGCGCGTCCGGCGAACTGGCCGAGCGGATGCGACTGTCCGAAGAGCGGACCGCAGCCCTGATCGCCGAGGCGCGCGGCAATATCGAGCGCCGGGCCGAGCCCGCGCGTTCCGCCGCGACCGAACCCGACTGGCGCGCGGCCGCCTTCCCGGACGCGGCCTTCCCGGATGCGGGATTCGGCGAAACGGCCTTCGATGATCCGGTTTACGCCGAACAACAGGCCTGGTCGGCCGACCTTGCTCCGCCCGAGTCCCGGTCCACGGCTCCCGGCGGCGAGGCGCTGAGCGCCGACTCCATCTTCGACGCCGTCCTGCGCGGGCCCCGCATCGAACCCGAGACGCCCGCGGACACCACCCCGTTCGGCAGCCGGCCGGCGCCGCCGCCGACGGAAGCCGCGGCCGAACCCGCCTTCGCCCAGACCGTCGAGCCTTCGCCCGCCGCTCCTGCGCCGGAGCCGGCGTCGCCGCCGGCCGCCTTCGGCCAGGGCTTCGGCGGCGCCGACGTGTCGGATGCGCTGCAGGCCACGGCCCCGGCCTTCGACGCCGGCCCGGACGACTTCGCCGGCGAGACCGACTTCGTCGATCCCCGCGCCCTGCGCGCCGCGGCGGCCCAGGGACGCGCCTCCTCGACCCGTCAGGCGATCGACGCGGCCCGCGCGGCCATGGCTTCGCCGGAAGCGGTGGAGGCTCCGGCCCGGACCGGTTTCGGCCTCAAGAAGGGCGGCAAGTCCAAGCTGCAGGAGCGGCTCGACAAACAGGCCTCGCGCGGCGGCGGCACGGTCCGCAAGGCGCTGGGCGCCTCGGCCATCGCCGTCCTGCTGACGGGCGGCGGCGCCTACGCCACCGGCCAGCTCACCGGCTCCGGCCTGCACATTCCCGGCCTGACGGCGGCGCCCGAGGCGCAGCCCATCGCGGCCCTGGCCGTCCTCCCCGCCGCACCGACCCAGGGCGACCTGGAGCGCGGCGCCGACCTGTATCAGCAGGCGATCGAACTGCTGGACGCGGACGCCCCCAGCGGCGTCGACACCCTCAAACGCGCCGCCGCGACCGGCTACACCCCGGCCCAGCTGCATCTCGCCAGCCTTTACCAGGACGGAGCCAAGGGCGTGCCCGTCAACCTGCGCGAGGCCCGGGTCTGGGCTCGCCGCGCGGCGGACGGCGGCGACGCCAAGGGGATGCACGCCTATGGCATGTATCTGTTCGAAGGGGTCGGCGGCGCCCGGGACCAGGGCGAGGCGCTCGCCTGGCTCAGGAAGGCGGCCGAGCGCGGTCTGGTCGACAGCCAGTTCAACGTCGCCAAGCTGTACGAGACCGGCGACGAGGCCATCCAGCCCGACCCGGCCCAGGCCTACAAATGGTACCTGATCGCGGCGCGCGCGGGCGACGGCGACGCCCAGGCGGCGGTCGAGCGGCTGGACAAGACGATCGCCGCGGCGACCCGGACCCAGGTCCGCGCCGAGGCCGAGAAATTCCAGGTCGAACCGCTCGCCTGATACGGGACGGCCAAGCTTTTCACGCGCATCGGGTGGCGGCGTTCATCCGGTGGGTCTAGGACAACCAGACTTCCATCGTCGCCTATCCGGCGCCTGACTTCAGTTCCAGCCGAAGGCGCGTCCTTTGGATATCTATCTGCCAATCGCCGAGGTTTCGGTGAACTGGCCGCTCCTGGTTCTGCTGGGGGCGGTGGTCGGATTCGTGTCCGGACTGTTCGGCATCGGCGGCGGCTTCCTGATGGCCCCGGTCCTGATCTTCCTCGGCATCCCCCCGGCCGTCTCGGTCGCCAGCCAGGCCAGCCACGTCGTCGCCTCCTCGACCTCGGGCGTGATCAGCTACACCAGCCAGAAGGCGGTGGACTACAAGATCGGATGCCTGATGGCCGCCGGCGGGGTGCTGGGCGCGCTGCTCGGTGTCGAGCTGTTCCGCTACCTGCGCCTGCTGGGTCAGGCCGACCTCGTCGTGGCCCTGTCCTATCTGCTGCTGCTCGGCTCGGTCGGCTCCATGATGCTCTACGAGAGCCTCGGCCAGATCATGCGGCGGGTGCGCGGCGAGGCGGTGCCGCACAAGGAGCGCCGCCGGCCGCTGTGGCTGTACGGCCTGCCGCTGAAGATGCGGTTCCCGCGCTCGGGCCTCTACATCAGCGCCATTCCGCCCTTCGCTCTCGGCGGCTTCGTCGGCGTTCTCTCGGCCATCATGGGGGTGGGGGGCGGCTTCATCCTCGTTCCCGTCATGCTGTATGTCCTGCGCATGCGGGCCGGGGTGGTGGTGGGCACCAGCCTGTTCCAGATCATCATCGTCACCGCGATGACCACAATCCTGCAGGCCGGCCGCAACCAGACCGTCGACATCGTCCTGTCGACCCTGCTGCTCCTGGGCGGCGTCGTCGGGGCCCAGTACGGGGCCAAGCTGTCGGGCCGGTTCCGGGCCGAGGAGCTGCGGCTGCTGCTGGGCCTGATCGTTCTCGGGGTCGGCATCTATATGGGGCTGGAGCTGTTCGTCCGGCCATCCGATCTGTTCGCCTTTGCGCCGGGGGTGTCTCAATGATCGCCGCCCTGCCGCCCCCGCCGCCCGCCATCTCAGCGCCCGCGCCGGAGCGCTCGGTCGGCACCACGGACCAGGTCCGCGTCGCCGCCGCCCTGACCGACGCCCGGGTGATGGTCGACTCCAGTTTCCGCGGCGCCTCGATCGTCCTGTACGGCGCGGTCTTCAATCCGGGGGACCAGCCCGCCGACGTCGTCGTCGTCGTGCGCGGGCCGGACGGGCCCGTGCGTCTGGTCAAGAAGACGCGCAACACCGGCGTCTGGTTGAACAGCCGGCCCGTGCTGTTCGAAGGCGCGCCGGGTTTCTACATGACCGCCTCGACGCGGCCCCTGCCGGACATCGCCGATTTCGGCCAGTTGCGGCGGCTGGGCGTCGGGGTCGATCACCTGCGGATCAACGCGCCGCAGGAGAGC
>NZ_JAKFEB010000130.1:0-3316 GCF_036677305.1 Brevundimonas sp.
CGCCGCCGCTCCGGCGCCCGTCCGTCGCGCCGCGCCGACCCCGGCGCCCGCCCCGGCCGCCCGCACGACCGCCCCGACCCCGACAGCGTCGTCGACCGCGACCCTGAACGCCGCGCCGACCCCGCCGGCCCCCGTGGTCACGGTCACGCCGGCTCCGGAGCCTACGCCTCCGGCCCCCGTCATCGTGGTCGAACCGCTCGACTGATCGAGCGGCCAGGATTGGAAAGCCCCGGCGGATCGCTCCGCCGGGGCTTTTTTCGTCCGCCGACACGGCTCAGAGCGACAGGTCCCGCGGGGGACGGATGCGGCGGAACCGCGCCTCGATGAAGGAAAAGGCTCCAAAGGCGATGAAGCCGAGAGACGCCAGACCCAGAATCCACGGCCCTCCGGGCTGACGTTCCACCACATCCAGCGCCGAGCCGAAGGTGGTCACGTCCGAAGCGCTGGACCGCAGCCCCGCCAGCACGATGAGGAACGCCAGCGGCACATAGGCCAGCCCGCGGGCGACGACGCCGGCGCGGGCCAGCGGGGCGACGCGACGGCAGGTCTTTTCCGAACAGGCCAGATATTCGGTGAAATCCTCGCGCCACGCCCGGCTGACATTGGCGACGCCGATCCCCAGCAGCACCAGTCCGGCGCCCGCGAGCAGCCAATTGCCCCATGGGAGGGCCAGGACGGTTTCCGCCTGTTCCTGGCTCCGGGCCAGATCGGCGGCGGCGGGGTCCTCGGGCGTGTGCAGCAGCAGGGCGAAGGCGCTGAAGGCCAGAAAGGCGTAGCTCAGCCCGCTGAAGGCCTGGCTCATCCGGGTCATGAGCCCGTGGCGGCTCGTCCCCTCGTGATCGGCGTCAAACACCGCCTGCAGGGTCCGCCACATCACGAAGGCCGTCAGACCCAAACCGACCAGCAGCAGCCACAGACGCCCCAACGGACGCAGCGCCATCCAGGCGATGGCGCCCTTGGTCCCGACCGCGTCTCCGATCAGATCGATGCTGGCCAGCAGCGTCAGCAGCCCGACCGAGAGATAGACGAAACCGCGCGCGCCATAGCCGATGCGGGCGGCCAGCTCGATGAGATCCTTCATCGGCGGCACGCGGCGCAGCAGGGGGGATTTCTTCCGGCCGTAGTCGCCGGCGCGCGCCAGACGGGATCGGAGAGAGGTCAGGGGACTGGGCACGGCGACGGTAACTCGCGGCGGGGAATATGGCTCCGCTGGTCACGACCGGCCTTGAGGTGCGACCGTCGGACGCATATCTGCGGGCGCGACGGAGGGCGTGCATGCAACCGGTTATCTCGATCCAGGGTCTGACCAAGACCTACAAGTCCGGGCTGCAGGCCCTCAAACCCATCGACCTGACGATCAACAAGGGCGAGATCTTCGCCCTGCTGGGCCCCAACGGCGCCGGCAAGACGACCCTGATCTCGGTCGTCTGCGGCATCGTCACCCCGACTACGGGGATCATCGTCGCCGACGGGCACGACATCCAGACCGACTACCGCGCCGCGCGCTCGAAGATCGGCCTGGTGCCGCAGGAGCTGACCACCGACGCCTTCGAGACCGTGCTGGCCACCGTCTCCTTCAGCCGGGGCCTGTTCGGCAAGGCGCCGAACCCCGGCTTTATCGAACGGGTGCTGCGCGACCTCAGCCTGTGGGAGAAGCGCAACGACAAGATCATGACCCTGTCCGGCGGCATGAAGCGCCGCGTCATGATCGCCAAGGCCCTGAGCCACGAGCCCGACATCCTGTTCCTCGACGAGCCGACGGCGGGCGTCGACGTCGAGCTGCGCCGCGATATGTGGAATCTGGTGCGGGGCCTGCGCGAGCGGGGCGTCACCATCATCCTGACCACCCACTATATCGAGGAGGCCGAGGAGATGGCCGACCGCGTGGGCGTCATCCTCAAGGGCGAACTGATCCTCGTCGAGGAAACCTCGGCCCTGATGAAGAAGCTGGGCAAGAAGACCCTGACCCTGAACCTGCAGGAGCCGCTGGCCGCCGTACCGCCCGAGCTGGCCGAATGGTCGCCGACGCTGAAGGCCGACGGGAACGAGCTGGAATACGTCTTCGATTCCAACCTCGAGAAGACCGGCGTGCCCTCCCTGCTGCGCAAACTGTCGGACCTCGGCATCGCCTTCAAGGACCTGCACACCAGCCAGAGCTCGCTGGAGGACATCTTCGTCAGCCTCGTGCATCGCGACAAGACGGGAGCCGCCGCATGAGCAGCCTGACCTTCAACGGCCACGGCGTCTGGGCCATCTACAAATTCGAAATGGCGCGGGCCATCCGCACCATCTGGCAGTCGGTCGTCACCCCGGTGATCACCACCGCCCTGTATTTCGTCGTCTTCGGCTCGGCCATCGGCAGCCGGATGACCGAGATCGACGGCGTCCCCTACGGCGCCTTCATCGTGCCCGGCCTGATCATGCTGAGCCTGTTCACCCAGTCGATCTTCAACGCCTCCTTCGGCATCTACTTCCCCAAATTCACCGGCACCATCTACGAGCTGCTGTCGGCGCCCGTGTCGCCGCTCGAGATCGTCATCGCCTATGTCGGGGCCGCGGCGACCAAGTCCGCGGTGCTGGGCCTGATCATCCTGGCCACGGCGGCCTTCTTCGTGCCGCTGCAGATCCTGCATCCGATCGAGATGCTGGCCTTCCTGATCCTGATCTCGACCACCTTCAGCCTGTTCGGCTTCATCATCGGCATCTGGGCCAACGGCTTCGAACAGCTGCAGATGATCCCGATGCTGGTGGTCACGCCGCTGACCTTCCTCGGCGGCTCCTTCTATTCGATCGACATGCTGCCGCCGATGTGGCGGACCATCACCCTGTTCAATCCGGTGGTCTATCTGATCTCGGGCTTCCGCTGGACCTTCTACGGCTCGGGCGACGTCGGCATCGGGGTCAGCCTGGCGGCGACGCTGGGCTTCCTGTTCATCTGCCTCGCCGTCGTGGGCTGGATGTTCAGGACCGGCTATCGTCTGAAGAACTAGACCCGTCACGAAACGGGCCATTTCGGCGGACACCCTGACCGCCGTAAGCGTTGAAGATGCGCGCCCCCGGCGCGGGAGCCTGAATGTCCACCGAGTCCGACAAGCCCCTGAATGGAACGCCCGAGCCGTTCCGCCGTCCCGTGGTCTGGGGCCGCCCGCCGGCGACCGTGTTCCGCGCCGGGCCGCTGCCGAAGGGCGACAGCCTGCCGCCCCTGCCCGAGCCGCCGCGCGCGCCGAACCCCTCGGCCGGCATCTTCAGCGGATCGATGATCCCGCGCGCCGCCCCCCGGGCCGCGCCGCAACCGGCCGCGCCGACGCCCGCGCAA
>NZ_JAKFEB010000131.1:0-7332 GCF_036677305.1 Brevundimonas sp.
TGACGTCGATCGATTTTCACTGATGCCCCCGCGTCTTCCCCGACGGCGAAGGTTCACCAAACTCAACCCGGTGTCGACCCCGGGTCTCGCGCCGGCGCCTGGCCGATGAACCGCGCCCGCCGCGCATCGGCCCACATCTCGCGCAGCCCCTCACGTGGCATGTCCACCCCGAACACCGCCAGCTGGGCGACCCAGACCTCGGACAGCTGCTCCACCGTCCCCTGCACCCAGCCCGGCGCCTGCTGCCGCGACCAGTTCAGCGGCGACACGGCGTTGAACACCATCAGGAAGGCGACCGTCATCAGCACGGCCCGGCTGGTCCAGCGCCGGTCCCGCGCGGCCACCCCCTCGTCGTCCAGCGGCGGCGCGGGCGGAAAGGCGAACCGCCCCAGCGCCGCCAGCGCATTCTCCCGCGTCGGCAGATCGTGGGCGTCCGCCGTTTCGATCCAGTCGCTGGGCGGATCCTCGGGCGGGGGCAGGCTTTCGGCCAGCGGGGGGAAGGGCGAATCCCCCTGCCGTTTCGGGAACGGTTGAAGCGGGAACTTGCCGCCGAACTCTTCCTTGTCGTCGAATCTCATGATCCAGGTCCCTGCATCACAACGCCTCAGAACTGGAAATAGATGAAGGGGGCGACGCCCTCGGGCCGCACCGCCTCGATCAGCAGGAAGGCCGCCCCGACCAGCAGACCCAGGGTGATGGACGGCGCCGTCTTCAGCCGCTCGGCCATCCCCTCGACCGCGCGCGGCGGCAGCCAGTGCATGGCCAGCCCGCCGACGATCAGCGTCAGCAGCAGCGGCGTCAGCATCACGACCGGCCCGATCCGCCCCAGCCCCTGCAGCATGGCCATCGCCATGTCGAAATTCTCGGCCCGGAACAGGATCCAGCCCAGACAGACGATGTGGAAGGTGACCAGCACGCCCACCACGGTCGGGATCACCTTCTTGTCCCCGAACGCCGCGCGTCCCAGACGCTCGATCACCTGCACCCCGCCATGCAGGGCGCCCCAGGCCAGGAAGGTCCAGGCCGCCCCGTGCCACAGCCCGCCCAGCACCATGGTGATGAACACATTGATGCAGCTCGGGATCAGCCCCTTCCGCCCGCCCCCCAGCGGCACATACAGATAGTCCCGCAGCCAGCTGGACAGGCTGATGTGCCACCGCCGCCAGAAGCTCTGCATCGAACTGGCGCGATACGGCTGGTCGAAATTGCGCGGGAAGGAATAGCCCAGCAGGGCCGCGATCCCGATCGCCATGTCCGAATAGGCCGAGAAGTCGCAATAGATCTGGACCGCGTATCCATAGACCGCCGCCGCGATGTCCACCGCGCCATAGGCCGACGGATCGAAGAACACCGGATCGACCAGATTCACTGAAATCTCGGACGCGATCACCGTCTTCTTGAACAGGCCCCAGACGATCAGCAGCAGGCCGTGCGTGGCCATCTCCCGCGTCAGCCGCGGCGTCCGGTCGAACTGCGGCAGCAGGTCCGACGCCCGCACGATCGGCCCGGCCACCAGATGCGGGAAGAAACTCATCAGCAGCATGACGTCCAGCAGCGACTTCGCCGCCGGCGTCTTCCCGCGATGCACGTCCACGACGTACGAAATGCCCTGGAAGGTGAAGAACGATATCCCCACCGGCAGCACGATCTGCAGCAGCGGCAGGTCCCGCTCCCAGCCGAACCGGGTCAGCAGGTCGCCCGCCTGTTCGACGAAGAAGCCGTAGTATTTGAAGAAGCCCAGGATCAGCAGATTGACCGCGACCCCCAGGCCGACCAGCCACGCCTTCCTCGCCCCCGGCTGCCGCGCGATCAGCGCCCCGACGCCCCAGTTCAGCACGGCCGACGCGATCAGCAGGCCGACGAACCGCCAGTCCCACTGGGCGTAGAAGAACCAGCTGGCCAGCAGCAGGAACAGCTTGCGCCGCCCGTTCTCGCGATCCAGCGACCAGGCGGTGAAATAGACGAACAGGAAGAAGACGCCGAAGGCCAGGGTCGGGAACAGCATCTAGCGCGCCGCTTCCCGCCCGGCCTTCCAGACCGCATAGGCCGCGAGCAGATCGTCGCACAGCACGCCGCCGATCCAGTCAGCGCCGGCCGAGGTGAAATGCACCCGGTCGCCCCGCATGACGGGGTCGTCCCGCAACGCCAGCCGATCCGCCGAACAGTCGCCGCCCATCCGCCCGTGCCAGTCCCAGAACGCCACACCCATGTCGGCGGCCACCCGCCGTTGCACGTCCCGCACCACGGCCAGCGACGGCGGCGGCGCGCGCAACCCGTCCGCGCTGCAGCCCCCCGCCATCCCGCTGCGCTGGGCGTCGGGCGCGCCGAGGATCAGCAGCGACCGGCCCGGCCCGCGCAGCCGCTCGACCTGCGCCCGTAGCAGGGTTTCGTAGGCGGCGGCGTCCAGTCCGTCCTCGAACCCGTCGTTGACGCCGAACGCCAGTATGACGAGATCAGCGTCCGCCATCCCCGGCGCGCCCGGCCAGTTCGCAAAGGCCTCCAGCGTGGCGCCGACGACGCCGACCTCGGTCAGCGCGACGCCCGGCCCCTCCTGCTCGCCGGCATATCCGAACCTTCCCTGGAGGCCTGCGCGAACCCGTCCGGTGACCCGTCCGCCGGCTGTATGGCTGTCCCCGAACTGCACGACGCGCACGGGTCGAACGCGCCGCCCCGCCTCGGTGTCGGACAGGGCGCCGAAGAACGCCGCCAGCGCCTCAGCCTGGCACAGTCCGCCCCCGCACACGGACACGCCGGGCGCCAGCCGCTGAAGCGAGAGATAAGGCGCCTCCTGGGCTTCGACGCCGGCCGAAACCGCCCACAGCCCGGCCGCGATGATCGCCCCCCGGCGCTTCATGTTCAGCGGGCGGGCTGCGGCGCCGGCGCCGCCGACTCCGCCGCGAGCCGGTCCAGCCCGGCGTCGCGCTTCAGCCGCGCCGCCACCGGGGCGCTCATCCGCAGATAGCCGGCCATCGACATGTGGATCCCGTCGTTGGCCCGCATCAGGGTGCGGCGGCCGCTGTCGGCCGGAAGATAGGCCTCGTATCCGCCCTCGCCGTTAGAGGTCAGGGCCGTGGTCTCGATGTACGGGACGCCCAGCGCCGTCATCCGCGCCTCGACCACCCCGTTGATCAGGGTCATCTTCGCGTCGAACGTATCCCGCTTCATGCGCGGCAGGCCGACCCAGTAGACGGCCACGTCGCGGCTGCGCAGCAGGGCGACCAGATCGTCGACCCGTTTGGCATAGGCCGCCTTCCAGCCGTCCGAGCCGAACGGATGGATCTGGCCGTCCATCTCTATGCCCTGGGCGTCATTGGTGCCGAACAGCATGACCGCCACGTCGATCGGCTGCTCGTCCAGCTGGCCGCGCGTCTTCGCCTGGATGTCGACGTAGTCGTAGCGGCTCAGCCCCGTCGAAACCTGCGAGAATTTGCTGACCGTCACATCCGGCGTGTGCTGCAGGTCGCGATAGAGGCCCGCGTACAGCCCGTCGGCCATGGAATCCCCGAACACCCCGATGCGCAGCGGCCCCCGGGCCAGCCGAGCGTCCAGCGGCGTCACGGCGGGCAGGACCGGTGCGGCGGCGACCGGAACGACCGGAGCCGCCGGCGCGGGCGGCGCCGAGGCCGCGGCCTTGTCGCCCAGCATGATGGTCGGATGGCGCAGCCACGCCCGGCCGTCGGGCGTCAGCACCAGCCCGGCCAGGACGCCGACCACGAACGTCGCCGTCAGAGCATTTATGCCAGCCCGCAAACCCGTCCCCCGACTGAACCCTGTTCTGCCGGGTCTTTTACCTTATCGAGGCCGAACCGCCACCTCGCGCCCGTGTCACGGGAAGAAAAAGGTTAACCGAAGCGGCCCTCGGCCCATTTCGCGGCCAGATATCCTCCCAGCGCCGACACCGTCGTCAGCACCGTTCCCCAGGCGATGTCGATGATCGTCACCCGCGTCGACCAGACATTCAGCGTCGCCTGGTTGGTCAGGTCATAGGTCGCATAGGCCACGAACCCCAGCACCGCCCCGTTCAGCGCCGCCCTCTGCCACGCCCCCTCGCGCAGCGCCGGCTCGACGGCGAGGAAGACGGTCCCCGCGATGGAGACCAGATAGAAGGCCACAGCGGCCTTCATGTCCGGCTTTTCCGCCAGGATCGGCCCCAGCGCCGGTTTGTACAGGCGGCTCGTCATGGTCGTCAGCCAGACCGCGTCGAAGGCGGCGAAGGTCAGGCCCGCGCCCAGGTAGGCGGCGACATATTTGATCATCGTTCAATTCCTCGGGTCGGTCGTCCGACGGGCTGCAACGTCCCAGCTACGGGGCGGGTCCCGTCCCGGATGTACGGCATCCGTCAGAGCCTCTGCCCCGTAGCTTCCGGCGAGCATCCCCGGAGCCCGCATGCATCCCCAACTCGTCGCCAACCCGCCGTCGCCCGCCGGCAAACGCATCGCCGTGGTCGGGTCCGGCATTTCGGGCCTGTCCTGCGCCTGGCTGCTGTCGCAGTCGCACGAGGTGACCCTGTTCGAGGCCGCCGACCGTATCGGCGGCCATTCCCATACGGTGGACGCCCCCGCTCCCAGCGGACCGGTCGCCGTCGATACGGGCTTCATCGTCTACAATCAGTCGAACTACCCCAATCTGACGGCCCTGTTCGAGCATCTGCAGGTCCCGACCAAACCGGCCATGATGTCCTTCGCCGTCTCTATCGACGACGGCGCCTTCGAATATTGCAGTCAGGGCCTCGGCGCCCTGTTCGCCCAGAAGCGGAACTACGCCAGCCCCAAATTCTGGCGCATGATCGGCGACCTTCTGCGTTTCCAGAATCAGGCCCCGCGCGACCTCCCGGACCTCGAGCGCTCGGGCGAGACCCTCGACAGCTATCTGAAGCGGGGCGGTTACGGTCCGCTGTTCCGCGAGGCCCATCTGCTGCCCCAGGCCGCCGCCATCTGGTCCTGCACCATGGGGCAGATGGCCAGCTATCCGGCCGCCTCCTTCGTGCGCTTCTACATGAACCACAACCTGCTCAAGGTGGACCTGCGACCGACCTGGCGCACCGTCGAGGGCGGCAGCCGCGCCTACGTGACCCGGCTGGCGGCCGCGTTCAAAGGCCGGGTCGTCACCCGGGCCGGGATCGCGGCCGTGCTGCGCGGGCTCGACGGCGCCGCCCTGCGCTTCGACGACGGCCGACTGGAACGGTTCGACGCCGTCGTGCTGGCCACCCATTCCGATCAGGCCCTGGCCCTGCTGGAAGCACCCTCCGCCGAGGATCGCCGGCTGCTGGGAGCCATCGAATACAGGCCCAACAAGGTCATCCTGCACCGCGACACGTCGCTGATGCCGAAACGGCGCAAGGCCTGGGCCGCCTGGACCCACCTCGGCTATTCCGACCGCGCCGGCGAGGGCGGCGTCACCTACTGGATGAACGAGCTTCAGAGCCTGCCCGGCCCGCCGCTGTTCGTCAGCCTCAACCCGGCGAAGACCCCCGATCCGGCGCTGGTGATCGGAGAATGGGACTATGAGCATCCGGTGTTCGACGCCGCCGCCGTCGCGGCCCAGTCCGAACTCTGGTCGCTGCAGGGCCGCCGCAACATCTGGTTCGCCGGCGCCTGGTTCGGGTCCGGCTTCCACGAGGACGGGCTGCAGGCCGGCCTCGCCGTCGCCGAACAACTGGGCGGCGTGCGCCGACCCTGGTCGGTCGCGAACGAAAGCGGCCGCATCCATTTGCGGGCGCCGGTCGGGATACCTCACCGGTTCATAGAGGCGGCTTGATGTACGTTCTTCCGTCACCCTCGGGCTTGTCCCGGGGGCCTGTCGCGCCACATGCTCTGGCGGATGGGAAGAGAACGCCCGCTGATCGCCGTCTACATCATGACCAACGGCCCTTACGGCACGTTGTACGTCGGTGTGACAAGCGATCTATACCAGCGGGTACACCAGCATCGAGCCGGCACGTTTCCCGGCTTTACCCGCGAACACGGCCTCAAGCGGTTGGTCTGGTTCGAAACTTTCGAGTTCATGACGGTCGCCATAAAACGGGAGAAGGCGATCAAGCGCTATCTCCGCGATTGGAAGATCAATCTGATCGAACGCGACAACCCCCATTGGACCGATCTCTCCCTCGACTGGGATCGACCGCCGGTCTGGAGGCATGGGCCTACGGACGAATAATCATCCGTCACCCTCGGGCTTGTCCCGAGGGCCCATCTTGCCGCGTGACGGATAGGCTTCCAGCGACGCACGACCTGTCCGCCGTTCGAGACCCGAGCCGCCATGGGCCCTCGGGACAAGCCCGAGGGTGACGGAGTGATGGAAAACGCAACGCCCGCGTCCGCCCTCTATGTCGGCGAAGTCGTGCATCGGCGGGTGCATGGTTTCCACCACCGCCTGCGCTACCGCGTCTGGATGGTCTTGGCCGACCTCGACGAACTGGACCGGCTGCAGGACCGCCTGCGCCTGCTCCGCCGCCGGCTCGGCCCGATCACCCTGCGGGCCTCCGACCACGGCGACCGTTCGGGACGCCCCCTGCGCGCGCAGGTCGAGAGTCATCTCGTCAGGGCCGGCGTCGACATCGCCGGCGGGCCGATCCGTCTGCTGACCATGCCGCGCATCCTCGGCTACGGTTTCAACCCGATCAGCGTCTTCTTCTGCCACACGCCCGACGGCGCCCTCGCCGCCCTGCTCTACGAAGTCACCAACACCTTCCGCGAACGGCACAGCTATCTGATCGCGGTTCCCGCAGGCCAGGCCGGCCCCGTCCGTCAGACGGCGGAAAAGCGGCTCTTCGTCTCCCCCTTCATGGACGGCGACCTGACCTACGACTTCACCGTCCATCCCCCGGAGGAGGCCGTATCCGTCGTCGTCGCGGTCCGGCGCGGCGACACGCCCATCCTGACCGCCAGCTTCGCCGGTCGCCGCCGCCCCCTGACCGACGGCCAGCTCCTGCGCGCCTTCGTCACCCACCCCCTCCTGACGTGGAAGGTCACCTGGGGCATTCACTGGGAGGCGCTGAAGATGATGCTGAAGGGCGCCCGTTACCGCACACGGGGCGCGCCGCCGGCGAGGCCCGTGACAGTGGGTCAGGGACCACGCCATGACGTTGCTCGCGAATCTATAGTCGGGTTGGCGAAATAATTGTTCGCCCCTTCAACACCTTCCGCTTTTCCCGAACTCTATTCCTGGCGCCCCTCCGGGAGCCCTTATCATTCCCCTTGTCCCGTCGCAGGGGGAGGGCGTCTGGCGCCAGGGCCATCAACGTGCGGCGGGGTGCGATCGAGCGGGAAACGTCGTCCTGTAATCGTCGCCCGGACCCTTGCGCGGTGAGGAACTGTGCTTGCGGAGAAACGG
>NZ_JAKFEB010000132.1:0-11845 GCF_036677305.1 Brevundimonas sp.
GGTCTGCCGCGGCTCTGCGGCGTTCAGGGCCGCGCGGAAGTCGGCGGCCTCCAGCTTGCCCAGGCGGATGATGTCCAGATCCAGCGGATCGCGGTTGGTCAGGGTCTCGCCGAGGGCCACGTGGCCGTTCACCAGCGCCTCGCACCAGGCCACCAGCGGATAGTCGCCCTCCGGCGCGCCCCGCGGCATCGGATTGGCGTAGGCCACCGCCTCGCGGAAACGCTCGGTTTCAACGGCTTCCGCGCCCGGGGCGGTCGAGACGACGCCGTCCTGCGCCTGTGCGGGCGCGGGCGTCTGGGTGGAGAGCATCAGGGCGGAGACGAGGGTGATCAGCATGAAGGCGCCTGGAACAGTGGATGAGGGTGTCGGCTGGCAACGCTCGAACTCGCAAATGGTTTTTCTGCGGCGCGTCCACGGACAACAAAAAAGGGCGGCGGACCCGAAGATCCGCCGCCCCAGCTTGTCTCTGGTGTCAGGCCTTAGAAGTTGGCCGTGACGCCGAAGAAGAAGTAACGGCCCAGCGCATCATACAGCTGCGGGTAGGTGTTGCCGTTCCCGGTCGTGCCGACGCTGTAGGACAGCGGCGGATCGTTATCCAGGATGTTGTTGACGCCGGCCCGGAGGGTGACGGTGTCCATCACCTGCCAGGTCGCCGCCAGGTCGAAGTAGTTCTCGGCGTCGAAGTAGCGGTCCAGACGGGTGCCGCCGTTGTTCAGCGAGCCGTCGGCCGGGCTCAGGACGCCGATCTCGGCTTCGCCGAAGTGACGCCAGGTTCCCGAGATATCCAGGTCCCACGGAGTCATCCAGGTCATGCGAGCGCGGTGACGCCATTCCGGGTTCGGCACGCCGCACTGGTTGGCGTAGAAGCCGGCGCAGTCATAGACCGAAGCCGTGCCGCCCAGACCGGTGTCGGTCACCAGTTCGTTCAGCCAGGTGCCGACGAACGAGAAGCCGAGCGATCCGTAGCCTTCAACGCCCCAGTCTTCCAGACCAACGTTGTAGTTGGCGTTGACGTCGACGCCCGAGGTCTCGAACCCACCGATGTTGGTGTTGATGTCGAGGACGCTGCCGTCGCCGACCCAGAGCGAACCGTTGCCCGGGTTGCGGTTGATGAGAGCGCACGAGCTCGCGTTACCCTGGTTGTAGCAGAGGTCCAGGATGTTCTGGGCGCCGGTCGTCTGGATGGCCTGGTCGATCTGAATGTCGAACCAGTCAACCGAGATGTTGAAGCGCGGCAGGAAGGAGGGTTCCCACACGGCGCCGAAGGTGACCGTGTCGGATTCTTCCGGAGCCAGGTTGGGGTTGCCGCCCTGGGTGAAGTTGTACTGGCCAGCGGGGCTTTCCAGGTTGCCGCCGGTCGATTGACCGGGGGTGACCTGCCACGGGTTGGTGCCGATGCACGAGGCCGGAACCGCACCGGCTCCGTTCGCCGCACGACCGGGAGCCGAGCAGGGATCGAAGTCCATGTCGAACAGGTTCAGGCCCTGCGCGGTGAACATTTCGATCACGTTCGGAGCCCGCACGGCGCGCGAGTAGCTGGCGCGGAAGCGGATGTCCTCAACCGGAGCGTAGTCGCCGCCGATCTTGTACGTGTCGGTGCCGAAGTTCTCGTACTCCGACCGGCGATAGGCGCCGTCGATCGAGGCCGAATAGGCCCAGGGCTGATCGTCGGCCAGCGGCAGCTGGAATTCGCCGAACACTTCAGCGACGTCCGTGTCACCGTTGAAGCCGATCGTCGGGCCGCCCTGGCCGGCGCCGTCGCCGGTCTGGAAGCTGACGTCGGTGACCGAGCCCAGGTAGTCGCGGCGATATTCGGCGCCGAAGGCGACCTGCAGGCTGCGCGATGCCGTCGGCACCGTCCAGCCCGTGTCGCCCGTGATGGCGGCGGTCACGACCTGCTGGGTCGTTTCACCGGTCTGCATCAGCGGGATCTGCAGGTAGTCAAGCGCCGCCTGCGTCACGCCGCCCGAGGTGAAGACGTCGTAGGGCACGCAGTTGGGATCGGTGCCGTCGACAACCGAACGGCAGGTCGGGGTTCCGCCCACGCTGACGACGTCCAGGGCGCGACCCAGGCGGGTCACCGAGAAGTCGTTCAGATAGGTGCGCGACAGACGAACGCGCGAGAACTGCGCGGCGATGTCGTAGTTCCAGCCCGAGACGATCTCGCCACGGACGCCGGCGACGCCGCGGTAGGACTGGTAGTTCAGGCTGTCCTGACGACCGCCGCCCTCGACGTTACGACGACCGACGTACAGCGGGGTGGAAGCGCCCGAAGCGATTTCGGCCGCGTCGCAACCGATCAGCGTCGCCTGCTGGGTCGACAGAAGCGGGCTGTCGCAGTTGATGGTCGGGGTGTTGAAGAAGCTGCCCGACGGCGCGATCTGCGCGACCGACGAATAGTCCGAGAACATCAGCTGGGCGAAGACTTCGGCGTGTTCGTTGACCTCGTAACGAGCGAACGTGCCGAGCGTGTAACGCTCGTCCGGACGCTGGTAGTAGTTGATCGGGCCGAAGTTGTAGGCGTTGTTGTCGCCGACGTAGGGCACGAAGGTCCGGCCGGAGCCGAGGGTGTAGGCGAAGCTCGGGCCGCCGGTGCCGAAGTTGGTGAACTGGCCGGGGAACGAGGTGCCCGAACCGCCGCAGGCGTAGGTGGTCGGACCCGAGGCGGCGGTCGGCGCGGCCAGCGAACAGGCCGAATAGTCGCGGTCACGCTGCAGGATCGGGTTGTTGTTGCGATAGCCGGCGTAGGCCATCACGTTGCCGCGGCCGTCGGGCGCAGCGACGCCGACGGTCAGGTTGATCGAGCGGCTTTCGCCGTCCGAAACGTTGTCGTCCGGCAGGGCGAACTGCGCCGGGTTGGTGGTGGCGCGACGAGCGATTTCAGCGCGGACGTTGCCGACGCCGTCATAGTCGTTGTTGTGCTGGTAGAAGCCGTACTGGGCGTCCAGCTGAACGCCTTCGAAGTCCTTCTTCATGATGAAGTTGACGACGCCGGCGATAGCGTCCGAACCGTAAACGGCGGATGCGCCGCCGGTCAGGACTTCAACGCGCTCGACCAGTTGTTCCGGAATCTGGTTCAGGTCGGCCGCGTCGTCGTTCGGCGAGCCGTAGCCCATACGACGACCGTCGATCAGCACCAGGGTGCGCGACGAACCGAGGTTGCGCAGCGAAACCGTGGCCGTACCCGAGGCGCCGTTGGCGACCGTCGAGTTCTGGGCGGCGAAGGCTTGCGGCAGCTGGTTGACCAGGTCCTCGACGCGGGTCACGCCCGCGATGTCGATGTCCTCGCCGGTCACCTGGGTGACGGGGCTGGTGGTGACAAGGTTGGTCTGCGGAATGCGCGAGCCGGTGACGACGACTTCGTCAAGCTGCGTCTCGTCCTGCGGAGCCGGTGCGGTCTGCGCCATCGCCGGTGCGGCGAAGGCCAGGGCGGCGAAGCCGCCGATCATCGTAGTCGACAGCAGCCGATTACGGGTTTTCTGGGTTCTCAAAGGTCGTCTCCTGATGTTCGACATCGCCCGTTTCCGGGGTGTCGCGGCCTTAGAATGGAATATTCCCTTCTCCCACGGACAGATTCCCCCGCCGCAGTTGACCGACGTTATGCTCTGCGCCGTACCATTCGCCAGCTTAATTACATGGCTGTAACCGTGTCGAAGCGTGACTGTCGTATTTAGGCCACGATACGGTCACAGCGGCTGTTGCGGCCGATCGGTTGACGCCACGAACGACTTGAACGACTTAGGTCGAGGCGAACCGACAGTCGGACGAGGACCCCCTATGTCATTCATTTCCGGTTTTGCGGCCGCCGCGGCCGTCGTCGCCCTGTCCGGTCAGACCGCGCCGCCGCAGGAGCGGGCCGAGACGCTGTCCCGCGTGACGGCCTGCCGGGCGATCGCCGATAGCGCGGCCCGCCTGAACTGCTACGACGCCGCTGTCGGCGCGCTGGACGCCGCCGAACGGCAGGGCGAGGTCGTCGTCATGGATCGAGCCCAGGTCGGCGAGGCCCGGCGTCAGCTGTTCGGCTTCGAAATGCCCGCCCTGCCCCGCCTGTTCGGCGCGGCCGCCGAGGGCGTGCCCGAGATCGACTCGATCGAAACCACGCTTCAAAGCGCCACCCAGGTGGCCGACAGCCGCTGGGTCTTCCGGTTGGCGGACGGCGGGGTCTGGCGGCAGATCGATTCCGAGCCGTTCCGCTATCGCCCGCGCGCGGGCGACGCGGTGCGGGTGCGGAAGGCCAGCCTGGGCAGCTTCCTCATGACGGTCGGCGACAGCCGCGCCGTGCGGGTCCGGCGACAGTAGCCGTGGCCCCGCGTCCCCTTTCGCCGACGGTCTGGACCTCGCCCCAGCTGGCGCCGGACACCCTGGCGGACCTGGCCGCCTCGGGCATTCAACGCATCCTCAGCAACCGGCCGGACGGCGAGGATCCCGGGCAGCCGTCGGCCGCCGAGATGGAAGCTGCGGCGCGCCGGGCCGGAATGGACTTCGAATGGATTCCCGTCACCGGCCTGCCGAACGCCGTCCAGGCCGCCGCCGTGGGCGCCCTGCTGGCTGACGGACGGCCGACGGTGATGTTCTGCCGTTCAGGGACGCGCTCGGCCGCCGCCTGGGCGATGTCGGAGCGGCTTCGCGGCGTGGACGCCGACGATTTGCGCGCCGCCGCCGCCGGCGCCGGCTATGATTTCAGCCGGCTGCCTCTCTGAGGTCAGCGAAGGATGGCCACGCGGGCGGCGTAGGGAGCGGGTTCCGGCGTGCAGGACGCCACGGCCAGTTGCACCGCCATGAGACACAGGAAGGCCGCAGCCACGGGCTGAAGCCGATTTGAGACAGCCAGGGCGATGGAAACGGCCACGATGCGCACTCCGCAGAAGGTTTACGAAGTCCTAACGCAAGGGCCGGGCCGCGCCCGATGATCCCGTTCGTTCCCATGCCGCCGTTCGAATACGGCCGGGTCGACGCGGTCTCGCCGCTGATCCGGCGCGTGATCGCGAACAATCCGGGACCGTTCACCTTCACGGGCACCGGGACCTATATCGTCGGCCGGCCCGATGCTGGCGCGGGCGTGGCGGTGATCGACCCGGGACCGCTGGACGAAGCCCACCTGGCGGCGCTTCTGGCGGCCGTGGCCGGGCAGACGGTCAGCCATGTGCTGGTGACCCACACCCACCGCGACCACGCCCCCCTCGCCCGCCCCTTCGCCGAGGCCGTCGGCGCGCCCGTCCTGGCCGCCCGGCCGCCGGCGCGGACGATCCACGCCTCTGCGGCGCTGGACGAGGAGGACGACGAGACCTTCGCGCCGGACGTGGTCCTGGCGGGCGGAGAGGTCATCGCCGGCGACGGATGGACCCTGGAAGCGATGTCCACGCCGGGCCACGCGTCCAACCACCTGGCCTTCGTGCTGCGCGAGGAGAACGCCCTGTTCAGCGGCGACCACGTCATGGGCTGGTCGACCACCGTCGTGGCGCCGCCGGACGGCGACATGGCCGCCTATATGGACAGTCTGGAGCGGGTGATCGCCCGCGCCTTCTCGACGCTGTGGCCGACCCATGGGGCGCCGGTGACCGAGCCCCGGCCCTTCCTGGCCGCCTACAAGGCGCACCGGCTGGCGCGCGAGGCCCAGATCCTCGAGCGGCTGGCGGCGGGGGACGAGCGGATCGCCGGGATCGTGCCGAACCTCTACGCCGCCGTGGATGCGCGGCTGTGGCCGGCGGCCAGCCTGTCAGTCTGGGCGCATCTGATCGCGCTGGAAGGCGCGGGACGGGTCAGGGCGCAGCCCGGACCGGCGATCGACGCGGCCTGGACCCTGACCTGAGGCTCAGGAGGCGGGCTGCAGGGCCGCGCTGATGGTGGAAACGAGCGCGCAGGCGTCGCCGCCATGGGACCGGGCGTCTCGCGCAGCGACGCGGATGTCGGTGCGTCCCGGGCGAATGCGGATCACGGCGTCATGGTCGAAGCCGAACCAGAAACCCTCGCGGGTGCCGTCGGCCCGGGCCACGCCGGCGCCGCGGATGGTGAAGCCCGCCTTTTCCAGCGCCCAAATCGCCGATTCCGGCGCGATCTGCTTCATCACCGGCAGGGCCCCGGGACAGGCCTCGACGCCGGCGGTGACGCGCGGGCCCTGATTTCCGCGCTGGTCGCCGAGGTCGCCGAAGCCGGGAATCTCGGCCAGATCGGTGCTGATGTCCTCGGACGGCGCGCCGGCCTGGCGGCCGTTGTGCCAGACATAGCCCCCCAGCGTCCCGCCCGCGGCCAGGACCGCCGCCAGCGCCATCAGGCCGAGCCGGCGCACATCCCGCAGGGCCAGCACGACCGCGCCCAGCGCGGCCGCGGCGCCGGCGATGGCCAGCCACCAGCCGATCCTCATCGTCAGCAGGTCATAGCCGGTCTCGAACGACAGGCCGCCCGCCCGGGTCAGCAAGGCGGAGACGAGGACCAGCAGGGGAGCCGCGAGGCTCAGCGCCAGGAGCACGGCGACGCCCTGCCCTCCCTTGCGACCAGCGGCCATGGATCAGGCCCCCGCCGTCGGCAGGCGGTAGTCCTTCATCCGTTCGCGGACCAGTTTCTTGTCGATCTTCCCGGTGGCGCCCAGCGGGATGTCGTCCACGAAGACCACGTCGTCGGGCATCCACCATTTGGCGATCTTGCCCTGCAGGAAGTCGAGATGCTCCTGCTTGTTCTGGGCCTCGCCCGGCTTGAGCTTGACGATCAGAACCGGGCGTTCGTCCCATTTCGGATGGGCCGCGCCTATGACGGCGGCCAGTTCGACCCCGGGATGGCCGACGGCGATGTTCTCGATCTCGATCGAGCTGATCCACTCCCCGCCGGACTTGATCACGTCCTTGGCGCGGTCGGTGATCTGCATGAAGCCCTGCTCGTCGATGGTCGAGACGTCGCCCGTATCGAAGAACCCTTCGTGGTCGAGAATGTCGCCGCCCTCGCCCTTGAAATAGGCCCCGGCGATGGTCGGGCCCTTGATCATCAGGCGGCCGTAGGTGTGCCCGTCGTGCGGCATCTCCTGACCGGCGTAGTTCTTGAGCTTCAGTTCGACGCCCAGCGGCGGCGTGCCCTGTTTGACCCGCCACTTCATCTGCTCGTCATAGGGCAGCGCCTTCAGCTCGGGCGGAAGGTTGGACAGGGTGCCGATGGGCGAGGTCTCGGTCATGCCCCAGCCCTGCAGAACCTCGATGTTGAACTCGTCCTGGAAGGCGCGGATCAGGCTTTCCGGCACGGCCGAGCCGCCGATCAGGACCTTCTTCACGGTCGGGATCTTGAGGTCGTTCTCCCGGAGGTGGGTGAGCAGGCCCTGCCAGACGGTGGGCACGGCGGCCGAGAAGGTGACGCCCTCGCTCTCTATCAATTCGTAGATGGCGGCTCCGTCCATCCTGGCGCCGGGCATGACAAGTCGGGCGCCGGACGCCGGACCAGCGAAGGCGATGCCCCAGGCGTTGGCGTGGAACATCGGCACCACCGGCAGGATCACCTCGCTGGGCGACGCTCCCAGCACCGTGGACTGCATGCCCAGCAGGGTGTGGATGAAGTTCGAGCGGTGCGAATACAGCACCCCCTTCGGATTGCCCGTCGTGCCCGAGGTGTAGCAGAGGCCGCAGGCCGTCAGCTCGTCGAACCCGCCCCAGACGATGTCTTCCGAAGCCGTCGCCAGCAGGGCCTCATAGCATTCGGCGCCCGGGAGTTTCGTCGCCGGCATGGTCAGTTCGTCGGTCATGACAACCACCCGCTCGACCGACGGACAGTGCGGCAGGACGGCTTCCAGCAGGGGAATGAAGGTCAGGTCGACGAAGATGATCCGGTCTTCGGCGTGATTGATGATGTAGATCAGCTGCTCGGGGAACAGGCGCGGGTTCAGGGTGTGGCACACGGCCCCGATCCCCATGATGCCGTACCAGACCTCCATGTGCCGGCCGGTGTTCCAGGCCAGGGTGGCGACGCGGTCGCCCACCTTGACGTCCCAGTCCTTCAGCACGCTGGACACGCGCCTGGCCCGGGCGTGGATCTCGGCATAGGTCGTCCGGACGATGGGGCCCTCGACCGACCGGGTCACGACCTCGCGGTGGCCATGCCAATTCTTCGAGTGGTCCAGGATCTTGTCGACCGTCAGCGGCCAGTCCTGCATCAATCCGAGCATCACGATCCCTCAAGCTCTGCGCCTGCTGCTGAGGCGCTTCACGCCACGCTATCGGCGCGTCCGGGGATAAGCAACGTGACGCCGGGTCAACGAACGGCCAGAAAACCCTGACCCCGGGGGCGTTCCGTGCGCGGGAAAGGCCAGGGAATGACCATCAGGACCTTCGGGACGCCCCGCCACTAGCCGCCGCCTTCGCGCGGCCCTAGAACGCCGCCATGGCCATCCTCATCGCGATCACCGGCGGTTCAGGCTCCGGCAAGAGCACGCTTGCAGAAGCCCTGGTCGCGGGTCTGCCCGCCGGCGCCGCCGTCCTGGTGCGCGAGGATTCCTACTACCGGGACGCGGCCAGCCTGCCCGGCTTCGATCCCGCGACCTTCGACTTCGATGACGTCGCGGCCCGCGACCATGAACTGATGATCCGGGATCTGGCCGCGCTGAAGGCCGGCCAGGACGTCACCGTGCCGATCTATTCCTTCATCCATCACGGCCGCGAACCGGGGGGCGAACCGGTCCGGGCCGCCCCCGTGGTGATCGTCGAAGGCACCCATGTGTTGTGCACGCCCGGCCTGGTCGAACTGTTCGACATCCGGGTGTTCGTGGACACGCCCGCCGACATCCGTTTCATCCGGCGCCTGCTGCGCGATCAGGCGGAACGGGGCCGTACGGCCGAGTCCGTGATCGACCAGTATCTGGCGACCGTCCGCCCCGGCCACGAGCGGCTGACCGAGCCCTCGCGGCTGAACGCCGACTTCGTGGTGGCGGACGCCACCGCAGCGGTTCGTCTGGACGATCCGCAAGCTGTGGTTCGTCTGGCCGCCCCCGTCCTGGCCCATCCGCTCCTGTCGAAATTATGCGACCATTGATTGTATAGAAACGGTTGTTTTTTCTTGCCCCTGATTGGATGAACAGTCACTTTGAGAATTCAGCGAGCAACGAATTCCAAATGTCGGCCTCCGCCACGCAAGACCCTCCCTTCCATGACGCCAAGCGCGAGACCATCCTCAGGCACGCGCGACGCGCCTTCACATCGGAAGGCTATACCGGCGCCAGGATCGAGCCCATCGCGCGCGACGCCGGGGTTTCCACCGCGACCATCTACGCGCTCTTCGACGGCAAGGAGGAACTGTTCGCGGCGGTGATCGAGGACTCGGCGATCGAATTCAATCGCCTGATGAGCCGCGTCCGGACCACCAGCGGCCCGGCGCGAAAACGGCTCATGTGCTTCGCCACGACCTACGCCACCTTCATGGCCGATCCCTTTATCCGCGCGGTCTTTCGACTCGTCATGGCCGAGCGGCGGCGTTTCCATGACGTCGCCCTGAAATTCTTCGATCGCGGCAAGGCCGATTTCGGCAAGGTGCTGATCGACGCCCTGAACGAAATGATCGAGACGGGCGAACTCAGGTTCGATCGGGCCTCATGGGCGGCCGGACAGTTGATGGGGATGATCGAGCATCCGGTCTTCTTCATGCCGCTGGTGACGGGCGACGAGGTCATGCCCGTCCGCGCCGTGGACCAGATCGCCGGCGACGCGGTCGAGACCTTCCTGGCCCGCTACGGGACCTGAAGGATCAGGGCTGCAGCCGGGTCCGGGCCCAGCCGGTTCCGTCCCGGTCGAAGCGCAGACGGTCGTGCAGGCGGAACGGCCGGTCGCGCCAGAACTCGATCTGCTCGGGGATGATGCGCCATCCCGTCCAGCGCGCCGGCCGCGGCACCTCCTGGCCGTCGAATCGCGCCGTTTCGCGGGCCACCGCCTGCTCCAGGGCGTCGCGGCTTTCCAGCGGCCGCGACTGGTCCGAGGCCCAGGCCCCGATCCGGCTTTCCCGCGCCCGGCTGGCGAAATAGGCGTCGGCCTCGGCCGCGCTGACCGGCTCGACCTGGCCCCGCACCCGCACCTGCCGACGCAGGGACTTCCAGTGGAACAGCAGGGCCGCCCGCGGCCGGTCGGCCAGTTGCACCCCCTTGGCGCTCCCCGCGTTCGAATAGAAGGTGAAGCCCCGCGTATCGACGTCCTTCAGCAGCACGATCCGGCTGTCGGGCGCGCCGTCGGCGTCGACCGTGGACAGCGACATGGCGTTGGCGTCGTTCGGCTCGGTCTCTTTCGCGTCCCTCAGCCAGTCGATGAACAGACCGATCGGCTCGGCGCGGTCGAAGATGGTTTCGTCGCCGTTCGCGGCCAGGGCTGCGGCGTAGTCGCGGGCGTACTCATCGCGGGTCGGGCTGGACGGGATCACGGGTGCGGTCATGAGGCCGAGATAAAGCATCCCGCAGCGCCGGGCGAGAGCGTCACGGTTAACCGGGCCTTGACCATGTCGGGAGCCTTAATGGCGGCATGCGCGCCCGATCGTTCCCCGAGGTCGTTTCGACCTCCGACGCCTACGCCCTGCTCGGCCTGACCGGCCCGGCGGACGGCGCGGTCCTGACCGCCGCCTTCCGCACAGCGATCAAGGCGGCACGGCCCGACGCGCCGGGCGGCAGCGAGACCCGGTTCCGCAAGGTCATCGCCGCCTGGCGGCTGATCCAGCGGGAAACCGCGCCCCTGGCCCTCGCTCCGCCGTTGCGGGCCGCGCCCGCCATGCCCGTCATCGGCCTGAGCCCGGGCATCGCCCTGAACGGCGGCCGGGTCGAGGTGCGGCTGGGCCGCCGGACGCTTCGGGTTCGCGTCCCGGCGGGCCTGCGCAGCGGCGAACATCTGCGGCTGAAGGCGGCGGGAGACGGCGGCGTCGATCTGTTTCTGCCCGTGCTGGTGCGCGGCGACGGACGCCTCAGCGCGGTCGGCGACGACCTCTATATGACCTTCCCGGTCCCTCCCCGCCTGCTCGAGGACGGCGGGCGGCTGGAGATCGAAACCCATGCCGGGCCGCGCTCGGCCTGGCTGGTAGCCGGGTGCCAGCCGCTGCGGCTGCGATTGCGGAATCTCGGCCTGCCTGCGCGCGGCGCCCGCCCGCAGGGCCACCTGTTCGTGACGCTTCAGCCGTCCGAGGAAGCGCCGTCGGCGGCCGAGGATCTGCTGGTGCGCTTCACGCGCGTCTGGACGCCGGACCGGCTGGCGGCCTAGCCTGACGCCAGCATGTCGCACAACACCTTCGGCCATCTGTTTCGCGTGACGACCTGGGGCGAGAGCCACGGGCCGGCGATCGGCTGCGTCGTCGACGGTTGTCCGCCCCTGATCCCGCTGACCGAGGCGGACCTCCAGCCCTGGCTCGACCGGCGCAAGCCCGGCGGCAGCCGCTTCGTCACCCAGCGGCAGGAGAGCGACACCGCCCGCATCCTGTCGGGGATCTTCGACGACGGAAACGGCCCGGTGACCACCGGCGCGCCCATCGCCATCCAGATCGACAACGAGGACGCCCGCTCGAAGGACTATGGCGACATCGCCCGCGCCTTCCGGCCCGGCCATGCCGACTTCACCTACCAGGCCAAATACGGCGTCCGCGATCACCGCGGCGGCGGTCGTTCCTCGGCCCGCGAGACCGCCATGCGGGTGGCGGCCGGGGCCGTGGCGCGCAAGGTGCTGGGCGAAAGCGTCCGCATTCGCGCCGGCGTGGTGCAGCTGGGTCCGCACCGGATCGCCCCGGAAGCACTGGATTTCGACGCGGTGTACGACAACGCCCTGTTCGCGGCCTCGGCGGCGGTTGTCCCGGCGTGGGAGGACTACCTCGACGGCGTCCGCAAGGCGGGCTCCTCGATTGGCGCCGTTGTCGC
>NZ_JAKFEB010000133.1:0-1830 GCF_036677305.1 Brevundimonas sp.
CCTGCGGCGGACATGACCTTCCCGTATTGCGGAGTTTGAGATGAACCGACTGATCCTGTCCGCCGCGATCCCGGCGCTGATGCTGGCGGCCTGCGCCGGGGGCGAGGCGATGCCGGTGCTCGACATGGCGTCCATGCCGGCGCCGCCGCATGTCATGGCGCAGACCCCGCCGCCGCATATGCCGGCCGATCTGACGCCCGCGGGCGTGCGGGCCGCCGACGATCATCTGGCGCTGGAAGAGGTGAACGGGGCCGAGGCCATGGCCTTCGTGGCGGAGTCCAACCGCCGGGCGCTGGCCTCGCTGGAGGGCGACCGGCGCTATGAGACGTTCCGGCGGCAGGCGGAGGCGATCCTGACGGCGACCGACCGGATTCCGGGTCCGAGCTTCCTCGGCGAGGGGATCGGGAATTTCTGGCAGGACGCGGCCAATCCGAAGGGGATCTGGCGGCGCACGACGCTGGACAGCTACCGCTCGGCCGATACGCGGTGGGAGACGATGCTGGACATCGACGCCCTGTCGCGGGCCGAGGGCAAGGACTGGGTCTGGAAGGGCGCCGATTGCCTGGCGCCGGACGAGACGCGCTGCCTCGTCTCGCTGTCGGACGGCGGCAAGGACGCGGTCACAGTGCGCGAGTTCGACACCTCCACGGGCCTGTGGGTCGAGGACGGCTTCATCCTGCCCGAGGGCAAGCACCGGCTGGAATGGCTGGACCGCGACACGCTTCTGGTCGCCACGGACTTCGGGCCGAACACGCTGACGGAGTCGGGCTATCCCTTCATCGTCAAGTCGCTGAAGCGCGGGCAGACGCTGGCGCAGGCGACCGAGGTCTATCGCGGCGACATCGGCGACGGAGGCTATGGGGTCAGCCCGAGCGTCTATCGCAACGGCGCCGGTCAGGTGCTGGGCGTGCTGATCAACAGGCCGCTCGACACCTTCCGCAGCGAGACGTGGGAGGTGGACGGACGGCCCGTGAAGCTGAACCTGCCCGAGCGGGTCAGCATTCGCGGCATGATGGGCGGACAGCTGGTGCTGACCCTCGACGAGGCGTGGAGTCGTCACGGGCGCGAGATACCGGCGGGGACGTTGATGGCGGTCGTCATGGCGACGATCCGGCCCGGCAGTCAGGCCATCTCCAACGCGGACGACACCGTCTTCACCCCGACCGCGCGGCAGTCGGTCGAGGATGTGGCGGTCATGGACGACCGGATCGTGGCCAGCATCTATGACAACGTCCGTGGGCGGACCGCCGTGTTCCAGAACCGGGGCGAGTTCGGCTGGCCCGAGACCGCCCTGCCGGCGCCCGAGAACGTCGCGGTTCACCTCGGCTCGTCCAGCCGGGAGTCGGGGCGCATCTTCTATTCCTACGAAGGCTTCCTGACGCCCTCGACCCTGGCCTTGGCCGATGCGCGGGCAGGGACCGCCGAGGTGCTGCGCGCCGCCCCGGCGCGGTTCGACGCCTCGACCCATGTGGTCGAGCAGTTCGAGGCGACCTCGTCGGACGGGACGAAGATTCCCTATTTCGTCACCCGGCCGCGCGATCTGGTCATGGACGGCCATGCGCCGACGATCATCTACGGCTACGGCGGGTTCCAGGTGTCCAAGCCGCCGATCTACATCCCCGAAATGGGCAAGCTGTGGCTCGAGAACGGCGGGGTCTACGTCAACGCCAACATCCGCGGCGGCGGCGAGTTCGGACCGGCCTGGCACCAGGGCGTGCTGAAGGAGAACCGGCAGCTGGCGTTCGACGACTATGCGGCCGTTGCGCGCGATCTGCAGACGCGGGGCATCACCTCGCCGCGGCGCACGGGGATCTACGGCCGGTCGAACGG
>NZ_JAKFEB010000134.1:0-4142 GCF_036677305.1 Brevundimonas sp.
CCCGCCTCGACCTGCTGGCGCGCCACCGACAGGGCGGCGGAATAGTCGCCGTCGATGATCAGCTTCTTGAATTTGGCCGAGCCGGTGACGTTGGTCCGCTCGCCGACGTTGATGAAGGTCGGGCGCATCAGGCGTAGGCCACCCAGCCGCGGAACGTGAAGGCGGCGTAGAACTGGCTGACTGCGGAGAACCCCGCCTGCACAAGCAGGGCCTCGTCCTGTTCGGGCGACAGACTGTGCAGCGCTTTGGACACCGCCTCGCGGCGGCGACGGGCATCCGCTGGCGCCCCGCCGGAGGCTACCAGATAGGCCTCCTCGCGATCCAGCCAACGCTCACGCGCCTGTGACTCCTGCTCGTAGCTGATGTGCATCACCACGAACGGGGCGCCCGGCTTGAGACGCTGCCGAACCTGCTTCAGCGTGTCCAGCCGCTGGTCCGCGTCAAGGAAGTGCATGGTCAGCAGACAGGCGCCGCCATCGAAGGGACCTCCCGGCGCGCTGCCGATATAGCCCGTGTGGAGGGTCACCCGGTCAGCGTGGGCGCCGAGGGTCGCTCGCGCGAGGTCCAGCATGGCCGGGGCCGGATCCACGCCGTCGAATGTCCAGTCCGGATGATCGTCGGCGAAGACTTTAAGCTCCAGCCCGCCGCCGGCGCCGAGGATCAGAATGCGGGCGTCAGAAGGCGCCTGCTCCGCGAGCAGGACCGATGACATGCGGTGGACCGCATCCATGCCAGGCACGGTCCGACGTGCGTTGTCCGCGTAATGGGTGATGGCGGCGGGGTCGGCGAAGGGGCTGGGGTTCTGGACGGTCACGCTACCAACTCAAAGGGTTCGAGGCCCGAGAGGCGCATGGCCACGGGGCGTTCGGGAATTTCGCGGGTCGGCAGTTTCGAGACCGCCTCGGCCGTATGCCGGATGTGTTCGGGCGTCGTGCCGCAACAGCCGCCGACGATGTTGACCAGGCCCGAGGCCGCCCATTCCTCGATGAAGTGGGCGGTCTGGTGCGGTTCCTCGTCGTACTGGCCCATGGCGTTGGGCAGGCCGGCGTTGGGATAGGCGGCGACCAGCGTATCGGCGACGCGGCTCAGTTCGGCGATGAACGGCCGCATCAGATCGGCGCCCAGGGCGCAGTTGAAGCCCACGGCGAAGGGTTTGGCGTGGCGCACGCTGTTCCAGAAGGCCTCGGCCGTCTGGCCCGACAGGGTGCGACCCGAACGGTCGGTGATGGTGCCCGAAATCCAGATCGGCAGGGCCTCCATGCCCTCGTCCTCGAGGTCCTTGATGGCCTTGATCGCGGCCTTGCAGTTCAGCGTGTCGGTGATGGTTTCGATCAGATACAGGTCGACGCCGCCCTCGTTCAGGGCCTTCACCTGATGGCGGTAGGCGTCATAGACCTGGTCGAAGGTCACCAGCCGGGCGCCGGGGTCGTTCACGTCCGAGGACATCGACAGCATCTTGTTCAGGGGGCCGATCGAACCGGCGGCGAAGCGCGGTTTGTGCGGCTCCTTCGCGGTCCAGCGGTCGGCGGCGGCGCGGGCCAGTTTCGCGCCCTCCAGATTGATGTCCCACACCGACTGTTCGTCCAGCTTGTAGTCGTCCTGGGCGATGACGGTGGCCGAGAAGGTGTTGGTCTCGCTGATGTCGGCGCCGGCGGCGAAATACTGGTCGTGCAGGCCCGCGATGACGTCCGGGCGGGTGATGCACAGGATGTCGTTATTGCCCTTCATCTGGCCGTTGTGGCCGGCGAAGCGCTCGCCGCGGAAATCCTCCTCGGACAGTTCGCTGCGCTGGATCATGACGCCCCAGGCGCCGTCGAGCACCAGAATCCGCTCTTTCGCGATCCGGTGCAGGGCGGCGATGCGTTCGCTGCGGGGAAGGGGAGTACTCATACTGTAGCCGCTTTCGTCTCGCGCACGCCCAGGACCCGGCAGATCGCATAGACCAGGTCGGCGCGGTTCAGTGTGTAGAAGTGGAAGTCGGCGAAGCCTTCCTCCTGCAGCCGGGCGCAGGTCTCGGCGGCGACCGAGGCGGCGATCAGCTTGCGGGTTTCGGGGTCGTCGTCCAGCCCGTCGAAATGGGCCGCCAGCCAGTCGGGCACGGCCGCGCCGCACGCCGCCGACATTCGCTTGAGGCCGTTGAAATTGGTCACGGGCATGATGCCCGGCGACATCGGGATGGTGATCCCGGCCGCGCGAACACGGTCCCGGAAGCGCAGGAAGGCGTCGATGTCGAAGAAGAACTGGCTGATCGCGCGGGTCGCGCCCGCGTCGACCTTGGCCTTCAGCACGTCGATGTCGTGGTCGGTCGACGGGCTTTCGGGATGGCCTTCGGGATAGCAGCCGACGATGACGTCGAAGCCGCCTTTCGCCGTGATCGCGGCGGTCAGTTCGGTGGCGTTGGCGTAACCGTCCGCACGCGGAACATAGGCGCCGCCGATGCCGTTGCCGCCCGGCGGGTCCCCGCGCAGGGCCACGATGTGACGCACGCCCGCATCGCGATAGCCCTCGATGACCGCGTCCACGTCCTCGCGGCTGGCCTCGACGCAGGTCAGGTGGGCGGCGGGGACCAGGCTGGTTTCGGCCAGGATGCGCTCGACCGTCCGGTGGGTCCGCTCGCGGGTCGAGCCGCCGGCGCCATAGGTCACCGAGACGAAGTCCGGCTCAAGCGGGGCCAGGCGGGTGACCGCCTTCCACAGATTGGCCTCGGCCTCGTCGGACTTGGGCGGGAAGAATTCGAACGAGACGCGGGGACGCGACTGATCCTGACCGGCGCGGGCGACGGGGCCCAGCGGCGAGAGCAACATGGCGCGGGCCTCGGCCAGACTGCGGGGGGCGATGCTCATGCTACCTGGGCCTTGGCTGCGGCTGGACGTTCGGCGGTCCAGATGGAGACGGTCAGGCCGTCGGTGTCGGGGGGAAGGGCTGTGGGCGCGCCGGGCTTCAGGCCGGCGCCGGTCAACCAGCGTCGCATCTCCGGGTCGGAGAAACCGAGCCGGCGGTGCTGATGTTCCTCGCGCAGGTGCTCCAGCTGGTGCGGCGCGAAGTCGACGATCAGCAGCCGGCCGCCCGGCATGACCAGCCGCGCCGCCTCGGCTACGGCCGCCGCGGGATCGGCGAGGTAGTGCAGGACCTGATGCACCAGCACCAGATCGGCGCTGTGTTCCGGCAGGCGGGTGGCGAAGATGTCGCCGTGGCGCAGCTCGCATTTTTCCAGCCCGGCCCGGGTCACATTGGCTCGGGCGATGTTGAGCATGTTCTGGCTAAGGTCCAGGCCGACCGACATCTTCGCCGTCTTGCCCAGCAGGGTCAGCATCCGGCCGGAACCGGTGCCAAGGTCGACCACCCGTTCGAACGGCCCGTCGCCGGCCGCTCGCTTGATTGCGGCCTCGACGGCGGTCTCGCTGACGTACAGCGACCGGATGCGGTCCCACTGGGGCGCGACGCGTTCGAAATAGGCGCTGGCGGCGGCCCCGCGATCGCGGCGCACGTCTTCGAGGCGGCGTTCGTCCGCCTCGTGGGCCGCGTCCTCCATCAGGTCCAGCACGGTGTCGACCAGCCGGCGCTCCACAGGATCGGACGATAGACGGTAGAAGACGCGCGCGCCGTCCGGGAATCGCTCGATCAGGCCTGCGTCGGCCATCAGCTTCAGGTGGCGCGACACGCGCGGCTGGCTCTGCTCCAGAATCCGCGACAGCTCCATCACGGACAGCTCTTCGCTGGCCAGCAGGGAGAGAACCCGCAGACGGGTGGGCTCCCCTGCGGCGCGCAGGGCTTCGATCGCTTGGTCCGCGGTCAACGACATAGGTTTATATAAAGATATCCTTATATGATTTTGCAAGCGAATTCAGACGCGGGACAAGCTCGTTGAAACGGGCGTACACTGGCCTCACCCCGTGGAACCCGGCATGGAGATACCCCATGATCCGCATCGCCTTCGCCTCGTCCGCCGCGCTCGTGGTTCTCGTCGCCGCCGCCGCCGCCGCCCAGACCCCGCCGCCCGGCCAGGCCTCGCCCGGAACGGGCGGCCCCATGACGCTGGAAGCCATGCAGGCGCGCCAGGACCAGATGTTCACCCGCCTGGACGCCAACGCCGACGACATGATCACCGGCGGTGAACTGGCGCCCCTGACCCAGCCGCCGAT
>NZ_JAKFEB010000135.1:0-3231 GCF_036677305.1 Brevundimonas sp.
GGCAAATGGAAGGTGCGCAACGCCCAGACGGCGCAGCGGCACCGGATGAACGTCGGGGCCATCGTGGCGGCGGCGACGCTGAACGTGCGCATCGCCTCGCGCCGCGGCGGGGCGGCGAAACAGCTGACCGGCGGCCGCAAGGTGGGCGAGGCCGAGGAGAGCTATTTCGAACAGATGACGCCGGGCGACACCTTCGTCTTCGCCGGTCAGGTCTGGGCCTTCCAGGGCATCAACGGCATGGATGCGCTGGTCACCCATGCGCAGGACAAGGATCCGAAGATCCCGTCCTGGGGCGGATCGAAATTCCCCATGTCGACCTCTCTGGCCGACCGGGTGCGGGCCATGATCCAGGACCGCGACCACTGGCGCGTCCTGCCGCCCGACGTGCAGGAGTGGCTGGAGCTGCAGGAGGAGCGGTCGGTCATTCCGGACGCGAAGACCATGCTGGTCGAGACGTTTCCGCGCGGGTCGCGGCATTTCCTCGTCGCCTATCCGTTCGAGGGCGGACTGGCGCACGGGACGCTGTGCATGCTGCTGACGCGGCGGCTGGACCGGCTGGGGATCGGGCCGCTGGGGTTCGTCTGCACCGACTATTCGCTGGCCATCTGGTCGATCCGGCCGATGGACGAACTGGATCTGGACCGGCTGTTCGAGCCAGACATGCTGGGCGACGACCTCGAAAGCTGGCTGGAGGAGAGCTTTATGATGAAGCGCACCTTCCGCAATTGCGCCCTCATCTCGGGCTTGATCGAGAAGCGCCAGCCCGGGAACGAGAAGACGGGGCGGCAGGTGACCTTTTCGACGGACCTGATCTACGACGTGCTGCGCCGCCACCAACCCGACCACCTGCTGCTCAAGACCGCCCGCGCCGATGCCGCCGCGGGCCTGCTCGACGTCGCACGGCTGGGCCAGATGCTGGCGCGGATCCAGGGCCAGATCCGGCATGTGAGGATGGAGCGGCCGTCGCCCTTCTGCGTGCCGGTGCTGGTGCAGATCGGACGCGAGCGGGTGGGCGGCGGACAGGCGGCCGAGATGATCCTGGACGCTTCCGCCTACGGCTTCGACGAGGCCGATCTGATCGCGGAGGTCATGGCCGACGTCCCGCCCGACTTCCTCGGGGCGGCGCAATGAACGCGGCGCTCAGACAGGCCCTGTCGCCGGCGCGCTGTCCCAGCGGCGGCCTGCGGGTGCATATCGAGGGCGAGCCCTGCGTGCTGCGCTGTTCGGGCGCGCTGTGGGTGCTGAACCACCGCACCCTGATCGCGGCGGACCTGCATCTGGAGAAGGGCTCGGCCTTCGCCGCCCGCGGCCAGATGCTGCCGCCCTACGACAGCCGGGCGACGCTGGACCGGCTGGAGGCCGAGATCGACGTCCTGCAGCCGGCGGCGGTGGTCCTGCTGGGCGACAGCTTCCACGATGCGAAGTCGGTGGGCCGGATGGCGGCCGACGACAGGGCGCGGCTGGACCGGCTGGCGGCGGGACGCGACTGGATCTGGCTGGAGGGCAACCACGACATCGCGGCGCTTGCGGGAGCCATGGACGAGCTGGTCGGCGAGGTGGTCGAGACGATGGACCTCGGCTCCCTGCGCCTGATCCATGAGCCGCAGGCGGGGGTCCGTCCGGGCGAGATCGCGGGCCACCTGCATCCGGCGGCGCGGGTCGCGGCCTATGGGCGCGGCGTACGGCGGCCGTGTTTCGTCACGGACGGGCGGCGGGCGGTGCTGCCGGCGTTCGGGGCGTTTACCGGGGGGCTGGATGTGCGGGACCCGGCGATCTCCGGCCTGTTCGCCCAGCCGCCCATGGCCGCCGCTCTCGGGCGAGACAGGGTGCATGCGCTGGCGTGGGAGACGCTGCGGTAGGCGCTCAGAGCGCTTCCACGAAGGGGTTCTGCATCGTTCGAACGACCTTCATTGGGTGATCGAGGATAAGGAGATCGCCCGCGTCGAATTCCAACACGTCGTAGGGTCTTCCGCCGCAAGCTATCCGACCCACGGGTTCGAGCGTGTCTTCAGAGACGGTAAGAATATCCCCGCTGTATGGTCTCGGAATCAGCCATGCGCTGTGCGCTTCGGAGAAACGGGGAGCGCCTATGAAGGCGGAGGTCATTATCCCGTATTGCGGATCGAGATAGCCAGGCTGCAGTACCGTTGACGAGCTCATCTCCAGCGTATCGCCGTCGATCCGACAGAGCCGATCATAGTTGGTCACCCACAAGGTTCGGCCGCGGACCACCGCATTGTTGCTACCGTAGCTTCCTCCGAGAACCACAAGCCGGGTCGTCCGGTCTTCGGGATCAAATATCGCGAGATGAGGTGACCTCGCGATCAGGATGGCGACCCGGCGGCCGTCCGGAAGGAGGACGGCGTCTGTCGGACCGGAATATCCCGGGTCACCGATTTCCAAGGCGTCAACATCGACTTCGAACCGCGAAAAAGTCCCCCGTGAGGAATCCACCAAAACGCCCAGAAAGGCGGCTTCCCAGGTGTCAGTCGGGTTCAGCGGGACTTCACGCAGCTCAAGACGCGAGAAGGCGTTTGCAGGATCGACAACGGCGACCCCATCCGGGTGCCTCAACAGCAAAGTTCCTGTGGCCGTCAGTTTCAAGCTTGATCGGTCACCCAGATCGACCCGGGTCTCGTGACCAAAGCGATCGAACAAGCGAAAGCCGCCGGGATCGGTCGCCATCCGAAAGGCGAAGATCGCCCGGTCGGTCTCGAGCGGTATAAGCACTAGCGGGGCTGGCCGAGGAGAGGGCCGCCGTCAGCCTTCAGCAACGCGTTCGACGCCCCCTCCAGCCGCTCTTCCAGCAGCGCCATGAACTCCCCGCGTTTCAGCCCCGCGGGGATGGCCGGCAGGAACTCATAGACCACCGTCCCCGGATAGCGGCGGAACCCATGCGCCGGCCAGTGGACGCCGGAGTTGGTGGCCATGGGGGTGCAGTCGGCCTCGAGGTCGCGATACAGGGCGGCGATGCCGGGCTTGTAGTCGGGGGCGGCGCCGACGGGCGCGCGGGTGCCCTCGGGGAAGATCAGGATCTGGCGGCCCTCGGCGTGACGGGCGCGGGCCTGACGGACCATGTCCTTCAGCGCCTTCGAATGGGCCGAGCGATCGACGGCGATCATCTTCGTCTTCGTCGCGAACCAGCCGAAGAAGGGCAGGGGCGTCAGCTCCTGCTTCATGATGAAACAGTTGTCGGGCAGGACGGCGAACGGCGCGATGACGTCCAGCATC
>NZ_JAKFEB010000136.1:0-11869 GCF_036677305.1 Brevundimonas sp.
CTCTACCAAGCTGGACTGTGTTGGCCGCAACACGCCTGTGTCAATCCTGTGGCCATAGCGTGTCTATTGGGTTGCAAATCCCTTCCGGGCGCGGGACTGCTGGCTTCACTGTAACGGTGAACCTTCCACGGGATACACATGCGCACCAAGCCCTTCCTGATGACTTCCTCCCTGCTCGCCGGCCTTTCGGCGCTGACCCTCGCGGCCGCCATGCCCGCGGTCGCCAGCGCCCAGACGGCCCCTGCCCAGGACCCCGACGCCTCCGATCTGGGCGATGTGGTGGTCACGGGTTCGCGCATCCGCCGGGATCCGACCAATTCGCCGACGCCCCTGATCCAGATCGGCCAGGAGGAGCTGCAACAGTCCGGCGAGGTCAATGTCATCGACTTCCTGGCCGACATCCCGGCCCTGTCGACCTCGGTCGTGCCGGAAGACACCACCGGCTCCAACCTGAACGACGGCGGTCTGTCGCTGCTGAGCCTGCGCGCCCTGGGCGCGGTGCGGACGCTGACCCTGGTCGACGGACGCCGCCACGTCGGTTCGAGCCCCGGCACGCTGTCGGTGGACGTGGACACCATTCCGCGCCTGCTGGTGAACAACGTCGAGGTCGTGACCGGCGGCAACGCGGCCGTGTACGGCGCGGACGCCGTGACCGGCGTGGTCAACTTCGTCCTCAAGAAGGATTTCGAGGGCCTCGAGATCGACGCCTCGATCGCCGAGATCAACGACGACCACCAGCTGAGCGAACGCCTGTCGGTCCTGTGGGGCGACAACCTGCTGGACGACCGGATGAACGTCTATGTCTCGGGCGAATTCCAGCGCAACGATGAAGTGCTGGACACCGACATCGACTGGAAGCGCGAGTCGTGGGGCCTGCTGGCCAATGACACCGATCCGTCGTCCGCCCCCAGCGACGGCGTGCCGGACCTGATCCTGGTCCGCGACCTGCGGACCTATATCCGCGGCACCAATTTCGGCGGGGTGACCATCCTGTCGACCGGCGTGCGGCCCAGCCCCGCCAGCGACCCCGACGTTCCGTTCCAGACCTGCTCGGCGACCACCTTCTCGGCCAACTGCTTCTCGCTGGCGCCGTCGAACCGTCTCGACAACGGTTTCCTGTTTGACGACACCGGCATGTCCCAGCCGGTCCCCTTCGGCTCGATCCGGCAAGGCGCAGGCTTCACCCGGAACTCGAGCAACGGCGGCAAGGGCATGGTGCAGAACACCGAGCAGGCCCAGGGCAGCCGCCTGCCGGAATCGACCAACTACCGCTTCCAGACCGGCTTCAACTTCGACGTGACGGACAGCATCGAGATCTTCGGTGAGGCCAAATACGTCGAGGAAGAAACCTTCGACGCCGGCCAGCGGGTGTTCCACGACTTCAACATCCGCCAGTTCGCCCCGGGCACCGTCGGCGCCATCACCGCCACCTCGGCGTTCGAGATCGGCCTCGACAACGCCTATCTGCCGGCCAACGTCCGCACGGCGATCCAGAACAACCGCCGCGACATCTTCAACGCGGCCGGGACGGTGACGGGCAACGTCGCGGACCCGCGCGCCCAGCACAAGCTGTACGGACCGGAGCGGACCCAGACCAACAACCGCGACCTGCAGCGCTATGTGCTCGGCGTGCGCGGCGACGCGGGCGACCTGGGCTTCTATCGCAACGTGACCTGGGAAGCCGGCTACACCTACGGCGAGATGAACAACTCCAACGAAGAGCTGGGCGTCGACATCGTTCGCTACCAGGCGGCCGCCGATGCGGTGGTCGACACCGCCGGCATCGTCAACGGCCGGCCGGGCGAAATCGTCTGCCGCGTGCAGCTGCTGGACGCCCAGGGCATCGCCATTCCGGACGCCGTCCTGGGCGGCGTCACCTATTCCCGCCAGGGCGCGGTCATCGACGATTGCTCGCCGGTGCGCGTGTTCGGAGCGGGCGGTTTCACCGAGGAAGGCCTGGACTATCTGCAGGCCGCGATCACCGTCACCGACCAGAACAAGCAACACGACTTCCTGGCCTTCACCACCGGCGACCTGTGGGACTTCTGGGGAGCCGGCCCGATCGGCGTCGCCCTGGGCTATGAGTACCGCAAGGAAATCACCAGCGGCGTGGGCCGCGACGCCGATACCGCCGGCCGCCTCCTGTTCCTGAACACGGGACCGGACTTCGCCGAGGCCAGCTACGACACCAACGACTATTTCGCCGAACTGAGGCTGCCGCTCTTCAGCGACACCTTCCTGGGCTCGTCGGAAATCAGCGGCGCCTATCGCGTCTCGGACTACTCGCACGTCGGCAAGCAGGACACCTACAGCGCCCAGTTCCAGTGGCGGCCCACGGACCAGTTCCTGTTCCGGGCCACGACCGCCACGGCGATCCGGGTTCCGAACCTGTCCGAGACCAACGAGCCCTACGGCCAGACCTTCGCCAACGGCTTCTCCGATCCCTGCAGCGCGACGGTCATCAACAACCTCGCCGACCGGACGATCGCCAACAACCGCATCGCCAACTGTGCGGCCCTGGCCACGGCCGCCGGCCTGACCTTCACCTTCAGCGATCCGTCGGCGGCCAACGCCTATCTGCCGAACTACGGCAGCGGCTCCGTCCCGGGCCTGGCGGGGGGCAACCCGTTCCTGCAGCCGGAAACGTCCGAGAGCTTCACCATCGGCGGGGTCTGGACGCCCGACTACCTGATCCCGAACCTCTCGATCGTCCTGGACTACTATGACATCGAGATCAGCGACGCGATCGCCTCGGTGACGGCGCAGGCCGCGGCCAACCAGTGCGTCAGCGGCGACCAGGTGAACACCGGCGCCTGCGCCACCATCACCCGCAACCCGGGCACCTTCCTGGTCAGCAGCTTCATCCAGGGGTCGCTGAACTACGCCGCGCTGACGGCCAAGGGCGTGGACTTCACCGCGCGCTATGGCTTCGATCTGCCGTCATGGGCCGGGCTCAACTGGGGCCGCCTCAGCCACGCCGTGCGCGGCAACTGGCTGATCGAGCAGCATGATTTCGTCAACATCGCCGATCCGACGGATTCCTCCGACTTCGAGGACACCGTGGGCATGCCGCGCGTGCGTTTCCTGTCCACGGTCACCTGGGAGCCTACGGACACCCTGGCCTTCACCTGGGACTGGGACTGGCAGGCCAGCCAGGAGATCGAGGACATCGACACGATCGGCTACGGCAATTTCGATCGCTACGAGACGCTGGACTACCTCGAGACCGGCGACTTCTCCCAGCATGACTTCTCGGTCCGCTGGAACATGCGTGAGGACACCGTGGTGCGGGCCGGCGTGGTCAACGCGTTCGACGCAGAGCCGGCGCGCTGGCTCGGCAATACGACGGCGGACAATTTCGACCTGTTCGGCCGTCGCTTCTTCCTGAGCCTGAACTACCGGCCGTTCTAAAGGCCTGACGGGGCATCCCGGGGCGGCGCGAGCCGCTCCCGGGATGCCGCTCCGTCCACCCTGCCCTCCCGGCCCTGAAAGGCCCGGCCGCAGCCTCCGCGTCCCGATACGCGACGCGGCGCAGCCCTCTTCCCAACCCCATCGTAACGCCGCCATGACGCCGGTTCCGCCTCGGGACCGCGATCGCGGATTTGCGTGGTTGCCCCGCCGACGGTCCTCGCCGAAGCTGGCCTCCGAAACGGGAGGGACGGCATGCGGACGGGGACAAGGATGACCGCGCTGGCGCTGGGGCTGATCCAGGCCGCGGCCGCAGGCGGAGCGGGGGCGCAGACGCCGGCGGCGGGGGCGTCGCCGCAACGGCCGCCGCAGGCGCAGTGCGAGGCGGTGCGCGACATCGACTTCCGGGCGCTGGAGCGCGAGCGGGCGCGGCTGCCGGTGGCGACCGGGGCGCCGGTCGTCGACATGCTGGACGTGGTGCGGATTCCCGACTGGGCGGCGCGCCGGCCTCCGGAAGACGCGTCGGTCGTCATCCGCGCGCGAATGCCGCCGGGCGGCGGCCACAGCTCGGACCACCGTTCGGTGGTGTGGCGCGAGGCGGACGGAAGCTGGTGGTTCTGGCGGCACAGCGTCCGCGAGGGACCGCCCGCCCCGCCCCCGTTGCCGCCGAACTACGACAGCAGCTGGACCACCGAGGCCGTCAACGCATGGATGGCCGAACAGCGGGCGGGCCGTACGGACGAGGAGGCCTGGTGGCCGCCGAAGGAAGGCCGGCTGTCCGCCGTCAAGGCGGCCCAGATGGAGGCGGCGTGGAGCGATCCGTGCCGCGCCTGGGATCCCGACTGGTGGCCGCATGAGATCCCGCTGAACCGGCGCATCGACGGGTCGCGTCGCCGGATGTGCGCCCAGGACAGTTCGGCCATCTTCGCCGACATGGCAGAGGCCGGCGGACCGCGCCGACGGGTCGGCGGGGCCTGCAGCAACTCGACGCCGACCTACCGGATGATCGCGAACGCCGCCTATGCCGCCGGAGATTCCGCCCCCCGGTGAGCACGTCCGAAAACCGCCGGACAGGCCGCCGCATCGGAGCGAAATCACGGCTCGAAGGAGATACGCCATGACCGCCTTTCGCGACCTGCACCGTTCCGGACTGCTGATCCTGCCCAACGCCTGGGACGGGGGGTCGGCGGCGCTGATGCGGGCCAGGGGGGCGAAGGCGATCGCCACGACCAGCGCCGGCGTAGCCTGGGCCTTGGGCTGGCCCGACGGCGACGCCCTGCCGGTGGACCGCGTGGTGCAGGTGACGCGCGACGTGGTCCGGGCGGCGCAGGACCTGCCGGTGTCGATCGATTTCGAGGGCGGCTATTCCGACGACCCGGCCGAGGTTGCGAGGCAGGCGAGGCGGCTGGTCGAGGCCGGTGCGGCGGGGATCAATATCGAGGACGGCGGCGGGTCGCCGGAACTGCTGGCGAGCAAGATCGCGGCGATCCGGGCGGCGGCCGGGCCGGACCTGTTCATCAACGCCCGCTGCGACGTGTGGCTGAGGGGGCTGGCGAAGGATGCGCCCGTAGCCGAGGCGGCGCGGCGCGGCGCGATCTATGCGGCGGCGGGGGCGGACGGGCTGTTCACGCCCGGTCTCACGGATGAGGCGGACATAACGGCGATGGTCGGCGCGACGTCCCTGCCGCTGAACCTGCTGGCCTATCCGGGCCTGCCGGGCGCGAGGACGCTGGAGGCGCTGGGCGTGAGACGGCTGAGCGCCGGGTCGGGCATCGTGGGCGCGACATGGGGCCGGGCGGCGGCGCTGACGGAGGCGTTCCTGCTCGACGGGCGGTCCGAGCCGCTGGGCGAGGGCGCGCTGGGCTGGGGCGAGGTCAACGCCCTGATGCCGGCGGTGGGATGAGCCCGCCCGATCGCCTGATCCTGTCCTGGGTCGAGAGCCCGATCGGGCCGCTGGCGATCGCCTGCGACGAGGCCGGGGTCGTGCGCGGCGTCAGCTTCGGAGACGGTCTGATCAAGGCGATGCGGCGCGAATATCCCGGCGCGACCCTGTCGGACGGCGAGACGCCGGCGGCCGTGACGCGCGAACTGGCGGCCTATTTCGAAGGCGACCGCGAGGCGCTGGACCGCGTGCCCTGGTCGCTGGAGGGGGCGGCGTCCGACGGCTTCCAGCCGCGGGTGTGGAAGGCGCTGGCGGATGTGCCTGCGGGCGTGACCATCAGCTACGGCGAGGTGGCGAAGCGCGCAGGCGAACCCGGCGCGGCCCAGGCCGCGGGCGTGGCGCTGAACCGCAATCCCATTCCGCTGATCCTGGCCTGTCATCGCGTGGTCGGCGCGGACGGCTCGCTGACCGGGTTCGGCGGCGGCCTGGAGCGCAAGGGCTGGCTGCTGCGACATGAGGGGGCGTTGCTGATCTGACCCGCTTGACTCGATGTAACCCATAGGTGATATGTAACCCCAAGGTGACAATGCGTTTTGGGGTTGCGAGATGGACGATCAGGAACTGACGAAAGCGGGACGGACGCGGATTTGGAAATTTCGGGCGGCGGTCGCTCTGGCCGTTCTGGGCCTACCGGCGATGATCGCCGGCTTCATGCTCGGACAGGGCCTCGAGGGCGATGCGGCCACGGGCGCCGGAGTGCTGACCGGGGTCGGTTTCAGCTGTGTGCTGGTCGGCGCCGTTTTCGCCTGGAGGCTGCGGCCGGGCGACCGGAGCTGGATGTCCGAAGCGCCGCAGGGCAAGCGCGACCGGCTGCAGGCGCAGCGGTCGAGCCAGCTGTTCATGTTTCCCGCCGTGGCGGTGATCTTTCTGGCGCTGGCCCTGGAGCCCGTCCGCCATGTGATGGAGGGCGAAGGCCGGCTTCGGGACTATCTGTCGATCCTGCTGCCTGTGCTCTACGCGTGGGTAACGGCGGCCATCGCCATGGGCTGGGACCACAACTCCCGACAGAACCGCCGCTTCCTCGAGGATGAACTGACCATCGTCATCCGCGCGCGCGCCATGACGGCGGCCTTCCTGGTGATGATGACCGGGGCCACTGCGGCGTTCGCGCTGTTTCTGGTGCGGCCCGAGTTCGGAGCCATGGGCCTTCTGGCGGCGCTCGCCGCAGGCGGCGGGACCGCCGGCGTCCGCTTCGCATGGCTGGACCGCGAGGCGGGTCAGGATGGGTGATCCGCGCCTCGCCTCACGGCTGAAGGAGGTGCGGACCGCCGCCGGCCTGACCCAGGCCGATCTGGCGGAGCGCGCCGGGGTGTCGCGCAAGACCGTGAACACCGTCGAGAACGGCGTGTTCGTGCCCTCGACCCTGCTGGCGCTGAGCCTCGCGCGGGCGCTGGGCACCAGGGTCGAGGACCTGTTCTGGCTGACGGAATAAAGGGCGCCGGTTTCCCGGCGCCCTGTCCCCGGTTAACGGCTGGCCGCTGAGACCCGGGCTTCCAGTTCGGTCCAGCGGCGGGTCAGGTCGCGCAGCTCCAGCCGCAGGCTCGAGGCCTCGGTGCGGCTGATCGAGCCGTTGCGTTCGCCGGCGGCGATACGGGCCTCGATCTGGGCGCCGCGCGGGTCGGAGCCGTAATTGTCCTCGGGTACATAGCCGCCGTCATAGTTGTCGCCGACGCGACGGTTCAGGTCGGCCCAGCGGGCTTCCAGATCCGAGCGCTCGCGGGCGTCGATGCCGTTGCGCTCGTAGCTGGTTTCCAGCCGCACCAGGGCGTTGAAGTCCGTGCCGAGGCGGTTGGCCTGGCTGCGGGTCAGGGTGCGGTTGCGCACGGCGGCGTCGAGGCGGGAGTTGAACTCTGTCCGGCTCTCCGCCAGCGGACGCCAGTCATCGTAGCCGTCGTCGTATTCGCCCTGCCCGCCGGCCTGATAGCGGGTCGAGAAGGCGCGGTAGCGTTCGGTCAGGTCGGCGCGCTCCTGGGTCGTGACGCGGCCGTCGGCGGTATAGCGCGCCTCGAGGGTGACCAGTTCGTAGTATTCCGAGCTGAGGCTGCTGGCGGCCGAGGAGGAGATGGCGCCCGAGCGGACGTCGGCTTCCAGCCGGCTTTCGAACTGGGCGCGGTTGGTGTTGAGCGGACGGCGTCCGCGGCCCCATTCGCTGTCCAGCGTGGTCGATGTACCGAGACGGTCGCCGAACAGGGCGCCGAGGATGGCGCCGATGGGATCGGTCTGGGTCTGGGTCTGGCCGTAGGGGGCCGAGCCGTAGGGCGTCTGGGCGAAGGCGGCCGAACCGGCCGAGAGCACGAAGGCGCCGGCCGCGAGGGCCGTGAGGGTCTTGATCGATGTCATGGGACTTGTCTTTCCGGCGGTTGCCTGTCGGCGGAAAGAACGGGAGTCGGCGAGGAAGGTTGCGGCCCGCGCGGGACGGTCCCCCCGGGCGCGAGTCAGACTAGACAGGGCGGATGACCCTGCCCCTCGCCGATCTGCTGCTTCTGCTCGCCGCCCTGATCGCGGCGGGGCTGGCCGGGGGAATCGTCGCGGGACTGTTCGGCGTGGGCGGCGGCACGGTTATCGTGCCGGCGGTCTTCTACGCCTTCGAGGTGCTGGGCGTCGGGGGCGAGGGCAATCTGCACACGGCCATCGGGACCTCGCTGCTGACGATCGTGGCGACCAGCTGGCGGTCGCTGCGCGCGCACCGGTCGCACGGGGCGGTGGACGAGGTCGTGCTGAAGACCTGGACCCCGTGGGTCGGCTTCGGGGCGCTGATCGGGGCGGCGGTGGCGGGCGCCACCTCCATGGAGGGGCTGGCCATCGTCTATGGCGTCTGCCTCGCCCTGATCGCGGCGCAGCTGGGGCTGATGCCCGAGCGGTTCACCCTGGCGAAGGACCTTCCGACCGGCTGGGGCCGGCGCGGGCTGGGGAGCGTGATCGGCGGACTGTCGGCGATGATGGGGATCGGCGGCGGCAGCTTCGGCGGGATGATGATGACCCTGTGCGGACGACCGATCCATCAGGCCGTGGCGACGGCGTCAGGGTTCGGCGTGGCCATCGGGACGGCGGCGACCCTCGGGTTCGTGGCGTTCGGCTGGGACGCGGCGGGCCGGCCGCCGCTGTCGCTGGGCTATGTCAACGTCCCCGGGGCCGTCGTCATGGCCGTGCTGACCACGGCGGTGGCGCCGTGGGGCGCGAAACTGGCGCATTCGCTGGACAAGCGGGTCCTGCGCAAGGCGTTCGCGGTCTATCTGCTGGCGACCGCGCTGTCGGTGGCGGTGAAGGCGCTCTGAGCGTCTGGTGGCTGGTGGCTTGGCTGGCGGCTAGTGGCTAGTGGCTAGTGGCTAGTGGCTAGTGATTATCGCATGACTGGCGGCGGAAAGGCGGCGCGGACTGCGCCTGTGCCCAGGCGGCGGCCAGCCACTAGCCACTAGCCACCAGCCACTTTCCTAGGGCCGCAGCGTCAGGCTGGCCGGCGTGGCGGTGAAGGCCGAGAGGCGGCCCAGATAGCTCATGCCCAGCAGGGAGTGCGGCAGGCCGCGCTCGACCACCATGGCCTGGACGCGCTCGACGCGGGCGCCGGCGACGGCGACGGCCTGGAGCTCGACCGGGGCGGCGCGAACCGTACCCGAGGCGGTGACGACGGAGCCCGAGAAGTCCTCGGCGGTGAGCTTGAGACCCAGACGCGCGGCGTCGTCCCGGGTCAGGGCGACCACGCTGGCGCCGGTGTCCACCATGACGCGGACGGCGCGACCCTCGATCAGGGCGTCGGCCCAGTAGTGGCCGTCGAGACCCTTCAGCACCTGGGCCGAGGCGCCCTGGGCGGGCGCGGACGCGGGAACGGGAGTGGCGGCCTGGGCCTGACCGCGCAGGCCGGCCTGGTCCATCCACCACACGGTGGTCAGGGCCGACACGACGGCGGCGGCCATGATGCCGACGGAGGAAAGGTCGAAACGCATGCCTTACTCGTCCTGAAGCGCCGCCTTTGCGACGCCCCGTTCTCCCACACGCCCGTTTGGATGCGGTGAAGGGGGATGGTTTTCGAGGCTTAACGTTTGGGCCGGGCGGGCGAGGTCAGACGGGGCCCAGCAGGGCCGGATCGATGCGCAACCGCCGGGCCGGCAGATCGGCCATCACGGCGGCGCGCTGGTCGTCGCTCAGGCCGCTCCAGCCGCCGATCTCGGACAGGGTGCGGAAACAGCCCAGGCACAGGCTGGATGCGCCGTCGACCACGCACACCTTGACGCAGGGCGTGGCGATGCTGCGCGGCGGGGCCTTTGGGGTTGGGGCGGCGGTCGATGACATCAGTAAGAAATATGTTCCGATAGCGGAGCAAAAATCATTGCAATTTCCACCAGTCAAGGTTACATGGATGCTGACGCGAAACGACTATGACGGTGAGATTCCCGAAAAGCACGACGCGTCTCTTTTCATCGTTCCATCGAAAGGAGACGCCAAGGATGAACGACAGAGACCGCAACCTCCAGCACGCCATGATGTCATTCGCCCTCTGGGGCGGGATGCTGGTCAATACGAAGAACAACAACGGGGCGGGCGATCGCGTGATCAGCCACCCGTCGAACTTCGTACCGATCAAGATCGAGAAGCGCCGCTAGGGCGCTGGGCTCGACCCCTGACAAAAGCCCCGGCCCGCAAGGTCCGGGGCTTTTTCAATTCGTCTGTCGCGTACGGGATACAGGCGTCGGAATGAAATCCGTGCCAGTCTTCTGACGGAGGGGCGCCCATATGCTGAAGCTTGAGGCGACGCTGGTCGCGACGACGGCCGTCCGGCCGTGGCGAAGCGGCTGGTCGCCGGATCACGGGATCGACTTCATCGTCTGGTCGCCGGAGCGACAGGCGATCCCCGCAGCGCCGCCCGAGGCCGGCCGGAGGGTGGCGAGCGAACCTGCGAGCTTCCTCGACGGCGACGACATCGCGCCCGGAACCACGGTCGTAAAGCGCTACGTCAGTCTGGCCGCCGCACGGGCGGCGGAGACGGCGGCCCGTGAGCCCGTCGACCTTCCCCTGACGCGCGCCTGGTGCTCGATGGCGCGGAAAGTGCCCGGCTCCTGACGTTGCGGCGCGGCCGCGCTTGCGGCACAGCGGGTCCATGACCCAGACCCTGATCCGCCGGGAGCGCCGCGCGCACATCGAAATCTGGACGCTGGACCGGCCCGACCGGCTGAACGCCCTGCCCGATCTGGAGGACGGCGAGGCCTTCGCCGCGGCCTGCGAGGCGGTGAACGCGGACGCCGGGGTTCGCTGCGTGGTGCTGACCGGCGCGGGGCGCGCCTTTTCGGCCGGCGGCGACCTGAAGGCGATGAAGGACCGGCGCGACATGTTCGCCGGCAGCGGCGCGGACATTCGCGAACGCTACCGCCGGGTGGTGCACCGGATCGTGCGGTCGCTGTACGGGCTGGAAATTCCGCTGGTGGCGGCGGTGAACGGACCGGCCATGGGGCTGGGCTGCGACATCGCCGGGCTGGCCGACATCCGCATCGCCTCGGAGGCGGCGAGCTTCGGCGTGCCCTTCCTCAAGCTGGGCATACTGCCGGGCGACGGCGGGGCCTGGCTGATGCCGCGCAACGTCGGTTATGCGCGGGCGGCCGAGATGCTGTTTACGGCCCGGGTGCTGGACGCGCGGACGGCGATGGAATGGGGGCTGGTCAGCCGGGTGGTCGCGCCCGAACGGCTGATGGACGAGGCCATGGAGATCGCGGAGGAGATCGCCGCCCGCGCCCCGCAGGCGCTGCGCATGACCAAGGCCCTGCTGCGTCAGGGCCGCGACGCGACCTTCGACCAGATCCTGGAGATGACAGCGTCGATGCAGGCGCTGGCGCATCTGGGCGACGACCATCTGGAAGGCGTGACGGCGGCGCTGGAGAAGCGGCCGGCGGACTTCACGGGGCGCTGACGGGGCGCAGGCCGAAGGTCAGGGCGAACATCACGAGGCAGACGGCGCTGGACGCCGCCAGGGCGAACCCCGGCGAGACGTCGAGGGCGACGGCGTAGGCGGCGGGCGCGGCGGCCTGCAGGTAGCGGGCCGGGGTCAGGATCATGGCCTGGCGCACGGCGTAGCGGTCCGGGCCGAAGACATGCAGCGGCAGGACGCCCGAGGCCACGGACAACAGGCCGTTGCCGCCCCCCTGCCCCACGGCGATCGCGGCGGCGAAGCGCGATCCGCCGACCGCGGCGATCGCTGCGCCCGCGGGATGCAGCAGGGTCCCAAGCCGGGCTGTCGCCACCGGGTGCGAGCGGTGCAGGACGAGCAGATCGAACAGGCGCGCCCCGATGGCGCTGGCCGCCATCAGGCCCGCGGCCCAGGCGGCGCGGTCCAGGCTCATGCCGAGATCAACGAGCAGCCGGGGCAGATGGGCCCCCATGGCGGTCGAGACGAACCATGCGCCGGCGAAAATCCCCGCCATCTGCAACATCCGCCGGTCCCATAGGACCGGAGCGGCCGGGGCTTCGGTGGCGCAGCGGTCCGCGCGGGGGCGTTTCGGCAGCACGGTCAGGCCGAGGGGCAGGCAGATGGCG
>NZ_JAKFEB010000137.1:0-2565 GCF_036677305.1 Brevundimonas sp.
GCGGCGTCGGCCAGCACCTTCACGAAGCCGTCGGTCTCGTGGTTGATCTTGGCCCGGCTGTTGGCGGTGAAGGGGAATTTCCCGGCCTTGTAGGCGACGCCCTCGGCCTTCAGCTGGTCCTCGGTCTTGCCGACCCACGCCACTTCCGGCGCGGTGTAGACCACGCTGGGGACCAGATCGTAGTCGACATGGCCGGCCTTGCCCGCGATCAGTTCGATCACGGCCACGGCGTCTTCCTCGGCCTTGTGCGCCAGCATCGGGCCGTGCGTCACGTCGCCGATCACCCAGACGCCGTCCGCCACCTTGAAATGATCGCCGGCAACGAAGCCGCGCTTGTCCGCCTCGACCCCGACCGTCTCAAGCCCCAGACCTTCGGTGTAGGGACGGCGGCCGATGGCGACCAGGACCACATCGCCCTTCAGCGTCTCGACCGTCCCGCCGGCGGCCGGTTCGACGGTCAGTTCGACGCCGTCCTTGCCGGTCTTCGCCGCCGTGACCCTGGCGCCCAGCTTGAAGGTCATGCCCTGTTTGGTCAGGGCGCGCTGGAAGGCCGTCGCCACATCCTTGTCCATGCCCGGCGTGATGCGGTCGAGGAACTCGACCACCGTCACCTGCGCCCCCAGACGGCGCCAGACCGAGCCCAGCTCCAGGCCGATGATGCCCGCGCCGACGACGATCAGATGTTTCGGCACGGCCGGCAGCGACAGGGCGCCGGTCGAATCCACCACCTTGCCGTCCTCGAACGCCACGCCCGGCAGCGGGGTCGGCTCCGAGCCGGTGGCGATGACGATGTTCTTCGCGGCGAGGGTCGTCTTCGAACCGTCGGCGGCGGTCACCTCGACCTGGCCCTTGCCCGCGATCCGGCCGCGCCCCTTGATCCACTCGACCTTGTTCTTCTTGAACAGGAATTCGATGCCCTTGGTCAGGGCCCCGACGCTGTCGGCCTTCTGGCCCATCATCTGGCCCAGGTTCAGCTTCGGCGTGCCGACCTCGATGCCGAGCGTGGGAAACTCCTTGGTCGCCGCCTCGAACAGTTCCGAGGCGTGCAGCAGGGCCTTGGACGGCATGCAGCCGACGTTGAGGCAGGTCCCGCCCAGGGTCTCGCGCATCTCGACGCAGGCGGCTTTCAGCCCCAGCTGGCCCGCCCGGATGGCCGCATTGTACCCGCCCGGTCCGCCACCGATGATGACGACGTCATAGGTGCTGGGGGAATCGGCCATGGGGTCTCTCGTCTGTGTGGGCGCGGGGAGGCGCGCGGAACCTGACGGCGCCGCTCGCGAGCGTCAACCGCAGCGCCGCATATAGGCGTGGGACCTTTTGTCCGACAGACGCCGGGAGCCGGTTCCTGTCAGAAATTCAGCTGGCCGGCCGTGCGCTTGCGCCGGATGCGACGGCTGGCGATCATGACCAGCACGCCCAGCAGGAACAGGGCCCCCAGCACCAGCCAGACCGGTTCGACCGGCAGGCCCTGGATCGCCTCGGGCGCCGCCATGGTCGTGGGTCCGCCGGAACGGGCGCCGATCTCGCCCTGGCGGTCGATGGCCAGGCGCAGCACGACATCGGCGGCGAAGGCGAGGAAATAGGCCACGGCCGCCTTGCCGTTTCCGGATCCCAGCATCAGGGCGGCGATCACATACAGGGCGACGGCGCCGATCCACAGGGTCCACATGGGCAGGAAGCCGAACAGCTCGCCGGCGCCCGAAACCGCCGCTTCGGCGCGCGCCGTCGCGGCGGAGCCCTCGATCAGCGGAGAAATGAACGGCCAGGCCAGCCATCCGGCATAGCCGAGCACCGCCAGCACAACGATCAGACGCAACAGTTTCATTTCGAGCCTCCCAACTCCCGTTAACCTTATAACGGTCTGTCAAAAGCGCAAAAAGAGGCGGGCGTCAGCCGGCGTTGGGCAGGGTGATGGAAACCTCGGCGCCTTCGCCCGGGGCGCTGTCGATCGACAGGACGCCGCCCGACTGGCGCGAGAAGGCATAGGCCTGCGACAGGCCCAGACCCGCCGCGCCCTCGCGGGTGGTGAAGAAGGGTTCGACCGCGCGGGCGGCCAGATCGCGGTCCATGCCCGGGCCGCTGTCGCGAACGCTCAGACGCACCCCGCCTTCCAGCAGGACTTCCAGCCGCACGGCGACGGAACCCTGACCGTCGACGGCGTCCACGGCGTTGCGGGTCAGGCCGCTGACCGCGCCCTCGAAGGCGACGGGATCCAGCCGCACCGGCGCCTCGGCGGACGGCCCCTCGATCATCAGGTCCACGCCGGGCCCGGCCATGGCGCGCAGCCGGGTCTCCATGCCGCGCAGCAGCACCCCGGCGTCCAGCACGCGCAGCACCGGCTCGTCGTCGCCCTGCGAGAAGGCGGTCAGGCGGCGGGTCAGCAGTTCGCCCTTCTGGCCGGCCGACAGGGCGGCCTGGCCGATGCGGCGCACGCGAACGGGGTCGTCGGCCTGACGCAGCATCATGTCCAGCGCCCCGGTCATGACGCCCAGAAGGGCGTTGAAATCGTGCGCCAGCCCCCCGGTCAGGCGGCCGACATTCTCCATCCGGCGCCCGCCCTGCAGC
>NZ_JAKFEB010000138.1:0-11475 GCF_036677305.1 Brevundimonas sp.
GCCTGCCACAGGATGGGATCGCCGGCTTCGCCCGGCAGATCCACGCCCGGACCGGGATCGCGGTCTTCCCCGGCGGGACGGCCGGTGGTGCTGAAGAAGGCGTTCTTGCGGATGTCGAACGGCTTGACGATCTCGTCGTACGAGAAGTTGAAGTTGACCCGGTCGTAGTACCGGCCGGCGCCGCCGAAGATCACGGTGCGGCGATCTCCGAACACATCGTACGAGAAGCCGATGCGGGGCTGGAAGGCGCCCGCGAACGGATCGCGGTTGTTGCCGGTCGAGATGTAGTCGTCGCGGTTGAACCAGCTGGGGGCGTAGCCCGCGGGCTTGCCGCCGTCGGTCGAGGCGATCCACTGGTCCAGGCCCGCAATGACGCTGGCCGGGGTCACGTAGTCATTGTTGTTGGCGTTGGTCTCATAGTCCCAGCGGAGGCCGAGGTTCAGCTCCAGCTGGTCGGTGATGCGCCAGTCGTCCTGGACGTACAGGCCGATGACGGTGTTATCCAGATCGACCTCGGGGAAGGCCTGACCCAGTTCGACGCGGTAGGGCACCGTGGTGCTGCCGCTCAGCTCCGGCCGGCCGTCGACGTCGTAGTAGAAGTTCGGGTTGCGGCCGAACTGCTTGTTCACCTCGTAGTTCTGAAGCGAGACCTTGCCGCCCAGCTTGATGGTGTGGAAGCCGTTCAGCTCGACATCGTTGAACGTCACGTCGTCGCGGAAGGTGATGGCGTTGTCGTGGATGTCCTGGATGCTGTCCCGACCGCCCAGATTGATGATGGCGGCGCCGCCGAAATAGTCCGGCTGGAAACCGGGCGTGCCCGCATCGGTGTCATTCTCGAAGAGGCGGTAGGTCGCCCCCGCATCCGAGAAATTCGCTGCGCCCGGGTTGTAGTTGTAGTCGCGGTAATCGACGGCGAACTCATTCAGGAACGAGTCCGTCTGCCACTGATAGCGAAGGTTGCTGGTCAGGGTGGTCTGCTGAAGATTGTTGGCGCGCTCGAACGAGTCCGCGCCGCCGAAGTCGCGCAGATCGGATTCGTCCCGGTAGGTGATGCTCCAGTCGACCAGATGGCCGTCAGCCGGCTGCCAGCTGAGCTTGCCGAACATCAGGTCTTCCTCGAACGGCGCCGCGAACGTGCCGATGTACTGTCCGAAGGCGCTGACGAAGCGCGGGTCCTGACGGCCCAGGTTCACCGTGCGCGCGCGGTTTTCCTGCTTGTGCTCATAGGTGCCGAAGAAATGCAGGGAGTCGCGCACGATCGGACCGCCCAGGGCGAAGCCGTACTGCTGCACCTCCAGATCGATCTTCGGGTCTCCGCGCTGCTCGGAGAAGGTGTCCTGCGCGATCATGTCCTGGTCGCGGTAGGTGCCGAAGATCTCGCCGTGGAACTCATTGGTGCCCGAGCGGGTGACGGCGGTGATGATCGCCGACGAGGCCTGTTCGTACTCGGCCTTGAAGTTCTGGCTGACGACCCGGAACTCCTGGATGCCGGCCTGCGGGAACGGGTTACCGCGGCTGTCGTCCTGACCGATGATGCCGCCGGCGATGACGTTGGACTTCAGGCTGGCGCCGTCGATGAAGGCATTGACCGATTCCGCGCGCTGGCCGCCCGCGGTGATGGTCTGCTCGTCCTCGTTCAGCGACAGCCTGACGCCGGGCGCCAGGGCCGCGAAATTGAGGAAGTTGCGGTTGATCTGCGGCAGGCTGTTGATCTGCTGGGTCGTGACGTTGGTGGCGTTCTCCGGCGTGCGGACTTCGGCCAGGCGGCGGCCGGTGACGACCACGTCGCCCAGATCCGTGGCGTTCGGGTCATCCGCGGTGACGACCGGGGCGCCGACCGACAGATCCAGGTCGCCGACCTGGCCGACGCCGATGGTGACGACATCCGAGGCGGTCTCGCCGTCGGCCGTGGTCACGGTGACCTCATAGGTGCCGGGACGCAGGCCCGACAGCACATAGCCGCCGTTGGCGTTGGCGGCGGTCCGGGAGGTGAAGCCCGAAGCGGTGTCGCGCGCCACGATCGTCGCGCCGGCCTCGGCCACCCCCTCGTCCGTCACCGATCCGCGGATCGTCGACGTCGTGACCTGGGCCGAAACCCCGCCGGCGCACGCCAGCGAGACGGCGAGGGCCAGCGCGGAGGCTGCCCCCATGTACTGGATGGATTTGCGGGTCATCAGGATTTCTCCCCCTTCAGAGATGTCGTGTCGGCGTCTGCGCGGAGGCGCCCGCCGGATGTTGTGGTTCGGGATGTCGCCGGTTGGCTGGACGGCCGCACGACCAGTTCGGGCCGTACGACCTCGCAGGCGGTGTCGGCGACGGCTTCGCCCGCTGCGTTGATCAGACGGACGACGCGCTCGAGGGCGTTGCGTCCGGTTTCTGCAATCCGGATTCTCAGGGTCGTCAGGGCCGGCCGCACCAGGCTGGCGATCGGCACATCGTCGAATCCGACGATGGCGACGTCCTCGGGCACGCGCAGTCCCGCGTCCTGCAGGGCCAGCATGGCGCCGACGGCCATGTTGTCGTTGCCGGCGAAGACCGCGTCGGGCCGGGCGTCGCCCCGGGCGAGGATCTCGCCGGCGTCATGCCCCGAGCTTTGGGTAAAGGCGCCCTCGACCACGGTCGTCGGCAGGCCGGCCCCGGCCATGGCCTCAAGATAGCCCGCCAGCCGCGTCTCGGCTTCGAGGTTGCCGGTGGGGCCCGAGATGTGGGCGATGCGCCGGCGCCCCGTCGCGATCAGGTGCTCGACCGCCTGGACCGCGCCGCCATGGTTGTCGACCACGATCGAGGGCCGGCTGGCGTCCGCCCCGCCGTTCATCAGCAGGATGGGCGTCCGCCCCGCGAGGCCCGCGGCCAGGTTGGCGGCGTCCAGATGGGGCGACAGCACGATAAGGCCGTCGACGCGGCCCCGCATCGAGCGGATCGCGGCCGAAGCCTCTTCCGCGTCGTCATGGGAGCTGGAGACGATCAGGTGATAGCCGAGCGACCGGGCGGCGACGTCCATGCCCCGGATCAGCTCGGAGAAGAATTCGCCATACAGGTCCGGCAGGATGACCCCGACCGTATGGGTCTTGCTGGTCGACAGGCTGCGGGCGCCCGAATGGGGCACGTACTGCAGGGCGTCGGCGGCCTCGAGCACCCTGGCGCGCGTCGCCTCGGTGACCGGGCCCGCGCCGTTCAGGACGCGCGAAACCGAAGCCACGGACACGTCGGCCCGCTCGGCGACATCGCGGATCGTGGCCGCCTTCATGCCGCCGCCGTCGCGCAGATTCGCGGGATCGCTGTCAGCGTCAAAACATCATCCTCCCTCGGCATTTCCGGTCCCGGCCCGCTTTGCGCGGGTCCGTCCGAAAAAAGCCATCTGGCCGATTGCAAGAATGTAATCGGTTACGTAACCGATTACATGACACACTAGTCACGCCGCCCGCAAGTGCCCTAGTTTGGTCACATCAAGGTTGTGTCGGCGGGGCTACACGCGTACCGACCACGGCCAAAACCGATCCGCCAGTTCGCTTCCAGCTTTTCGAGGCTCCTTCAGATGACATCAAAAAACACAGGCAACTATCGGTTTCCCGAAGGTTTTCTGTGGGGCGCCGCAACGGCCGCCTATCAGATCGAAGGCTCGTCCATGGCCGATGGCGCGGGCGCGTCCATCTGGGACCGCTTCAGCCACACTCCGGGCATGATGTTGAACGGCGACACCGGCGACGTGGCCTGCGACCACTACAACCGCTGGCGCGAGGACATCGATCTGATGACCCGCCTGAACCTCCAGGCCTACCGGTTCTCGGTCAGCTGGAGCCGGGTGATGCCGGAGGGCCGCGGGGCCATCAATGCGAAGGGCCTCGACTTCTACGACAAGCTGGTCGACGGCTTGCTCGAGAAGGGCATCGAGCCTCTCTGCACCCTGTATCACTGGGACCTTCCGGCCGCGCTGGACGACCGCGGCGGCTGGCTGAACCCCGACATCGCCGACTGGTTCGCCGACTACGGCCAGGTCCTGTTCGAGAAATTCAAGGGCCGGGTGAAGACCTGGGGCACGATCAACGAGCCGTGGGTCATCGTCGACGGGGGCTATCTGCACGGCGCCCTGGCCCCCGGCCACAAGTCGGCCTTCGAGGCCATGATCGCCGGCCACAACGTCCTGCGCGCCCACGGCGCGGCGGTGAAACGCTTCCGCGAAGTCGGGGAAGGCCAGATCGGCATCGTCCTCAACATCGAGCCGAAATACAGCGCCTCGGACAAGCCCGAGGACGAGGCCGCCCGCAAACGCGCCGAGGCCCAGATGAACCGCTGGTTCCTCGACCCCCTGATGGGCCGCGGCTATCCGGAGGAGCTGAAGGACGTCTACGGCGAGGCCTACCGCGAGTTCCCGCAGGAAGACTTCGACCTGATCGCCCAGCCGACCGACTGGATGGGCCTGAACTGGTACACCCGCGCCGTGCCCGAGAACGCGCCCGACGCCTGGCCCGTCCGCGCCCGCCCGGTGAAACAGGTCCAGCACGCCCACACCGAGACCGGCTGGGAGGTCTATCCCCCCGCCCTGACCGACACCCTCGTCTGGCTGCATGAACAGACGGGCGGCAAACTGCCGCTGATGGTCACCGAGAACGGCTCGGCCTGGTACGATCCGCCCCACGCCATCGACGGCCGCATCCACGATCCGATGCGCGTCGACTATCTGAAGAACCATCTGAAGGCCCTGCACGACGCCATCGGCAAGGGCGTCGACATCCGCGGCTACATGGCCTGGTCGCTGCTCGACAATCTGGAATGGTCGCTGGGCTATTCGAAGCGGTTCGGCATCACCCATGTGAATTTCCAGACCCAGGAGCGGACCATCAAGGATTCCGGCCTGCTGTACGCCGAGGTCATCAGGAGCCACGGCGCGGTGCTGGACACGCTGTGACCGTCCGGCGCGAGGCCAGCTGCCGTTGCGGCGCCCTGAGGGCGGTCTGCGAGGGCGAGCCGGTCCGCGTCTCGGTCTGCCACTGCCTGGCCTGCCAGCAGAGGACGGGGAGCGCCTTCGCCGCCCAGGCGCGGTTTCCGGCGGACCGCGTCACGATCACCGGCGAGGCCCGGGTCTGGACCCGCGTCGCCGACAGCGGAAACACGACCGACTACAGCTTCTGTCCGACCTGCGGCTCGACCGTCCACTACAGCGGCGGCAACTTCCCGGACGCCGTCGCCATCCCGCTGGGCGCCTTCGCCGACCCCGGCTTTCCGGCGCCGAAATTCTCGGTGTGGGAGGAGCGTAAACACCCGTGGACCGTCGTGCTCGGCGACGACGTCGAACACATGGACTGACGCTCAGCGCACCCGCGCGTAATAGGCCTCGATCAGGTCGAGCCGGGCGCCGAAGGGAACCGGCTTCGCTTCCGGGCCGTCATTGGTGAACTCCAGCAGGCGGTCCCGTTGCTCGCCGAACTCGGGCCAGACGGGCCGCCCTTCCCCGTTCGGATCGCCCGCCGCCGCAAACCGCGCCCAGTAGTCCGCCATGGCCGTCGCCGCACGCTCATCCCGTTCGCCCATCGGGCGCCCGACGGTGTGCAGGTTGTCGAACACATAGGGCCGCTCGGAGGCGTGGGTGGCCCCGCCGCTGGGTTCCGGATTGGACACCGGAACGACGTCGAACCTGTACAGATACGTCGGATGCCCGTTGGCGGCGTGCAGACGCGCCAGATGACGGGCCGGCTCGTTGAAGGCCAGATCGCTGACCACATGGGCGTTGTAGCCGTCCTCGCCGCCATAGGCCGCGTACAGATCGGCCCGCTCCTGCGGCGTCAGGGCGTCGTCGATCGCGCCGTAGGGGCTGATCTCCGACGGCTTCATCCACCAGAACTCGGCGCTGTTCGTGCCGATGATCAGCGGGACCGGGGCCTCGCGCCCGGCGGCGAAGGCGGCCTCGACATCCTCCGTGACCAGCCGGCCGTCGATGACCAGATTGTCCCCGCCGTAGAAATTCGGCGCCGGTCGCAGCAGGGCCTCCGCCGGGATGGCGCGCAGTTCGGTCGCCGTGGTCGCTCCCACGATCCGGGCGAAGGCCGCGCCACGATCCTGCAGCGACAATCCGCCGATGGCCGAAGGCGCATCCAGGGGCACGCCGCTGTCCCGGCCCAGACCTGACTGAACCACGGCGCGGTGGAACAGCCCGCGCGCCCGGGGCGAGGTCATCAGCCGCGTCACGGCCGCCCCGCCGGCCGACTCCCCGAAGACGGTGACATTGCCGGGCTCGCCGCCGAACGCCGCAGCATTGTCCCGCACCCACTCCAGGGCGGCGACGATGTCCATCATTCCATAGTTGCCGCCCGGCTCGCCCGGCTCCCGTTCGGCGGCCAGCGCCGGATGGTCGAAGAAGCCGAGCCGCCCGAGCCGGTAGTTGACGGTCACCACAACCACGCCGCGCTTCGCCAGATTGCTGCCGTCGTACAGGTCCGCCGTGCCGGAGCCGTTGTTGAACCCGCCGCCGTGAATCCAGACCATGACCGGCCGCGGCCCTGCGGAGGCCTCGGGCGCCCAGACATTCAGCGTCAGGCAGTCCTCGCTCATCGGCAGCGGCCCCACGCCCGGATCGCCGTTCGCGGGCGGCTGGATGCAGATGGCGCCGACCTGTCCCGCGTCACGCTCGCCGCCCCACGCCTCCGCCCGTTCCGGCGCCCTCCACCGCAGCGCCCCGACAGGCGGCCGGGCGTAGGGGACGCCCTTGAAACTGCTCACGCCCGCCTCGGCCCGGCCGACCAGCACGCCCTGCTCGACCACGATGCGGGGATCGGCGCGGTCGTCGGGCGGAGGGGTCCGGCCTGGGGTCATGATCAGAGCCGCCGCGAGGAAAAATACCAGGGACATGCGCCGACACTAGCGCGACCGCCCGCCATGTCTCAAATAGCCAGGGTCGAGCGCGCATTTCGACCGAATGAACCAAAGACGGATCAAGGCGTTATGGCCCGGATTGGGGTGAGGCTCTATTGAAGCAACTGGCGGAATCGGGCGGCCTGGCGGTCGATCTGGCGGATGCGTTCGACGCGTCCCCGAACCCCTATGTGTTGCTGACGCCCGACCTGCGGATCGCCGGCGCCAACCGGGCCTATCTGGAAGTCACCCGCAGCGCTCGCGACGCCATCATCGGGCGTCCCCTGTTCGCCGCCTTCGATTCCGGCCCCGGCGAGGAGGCCCCCGAGAACGTGCGTCAGGTGAAGGCCTCGCTGGAAAAGGCGCGGGACACCCGGCAGCGCGATCATCTGGCCATGGTGCGTTTCTCGATGCCGACCGGGTCGGACGGTCCCACGCCGGTTTTCGAGGAGCGCGTCTGGAGCGCCACCCACACGCCGATCCTGAACGCCCAAGGCGAGGTCATCTGGCTGCTGCAGCACACGTCGGACATCACCGAACTGGAACAGCTGCGCGAGAGCACGCGCGACCGGAAGGCGGGCGCGCGAACCCTGGACGCCATCGTCGGCGGCGGCGTGCTGGCCCGGGCGCGGCAGGTCCAGGAGGACAACCGGCGCCTCGCCGAGGAGCGCAATCGCCTGCAGGACATGTTCATGCAGTCGCCGGGGTTCGTCGCCGTCCTGGCCGGCCCCGACCACGTCTTTGAATTCTACAACGACGCCTATCGCCGGCTGATCGGCGATCGCGAGATCCAGGGGCTGCCCATTGCCGAAGCTCTCCCGGAGGTGGTGGGCCAGGGCTATGTCGACATGCTCGACGGCGTGTTCGAGACCGGCGAGCCGGTGCAGGGTCAGGCCAGTCTGGTCCAGCTCCGCCGGTCCCCCGGCGAGGCCCCGGAAGACGCCTATGTCGACTTCTTCTATCAGCCGATCCGCGACTCCGACGGGGCCATCATCGGCGTCTTCGTCCAGGGCCACGACGTCACGGACGGCGTGCGGGCCGCCGAGCGCCAGAAGCTGATGATCGACGAACTGAACCACCGGGTAAAGAACACGCTCGCCACGGTTCAGTCGATCGCCATGCAGACCGCCCGGTCCCATGCGGACCCGAAGACCTTCGCCGAGGGCTTCCAGGCCCGGCTGCTGGCCCTGTCGCACACCCACGACCTGCTGACCCGCAGCCACTGGGAGGGCGCGGATCTCGCCGCGGTCCTGGAGCATGAGACCGAGGCCCACGGCGCCCATCGCGTGACGCTGAACGGTCTGCCGGTCGCGCTCGGGCCGGCCGCCGCCCTGTCTCTGGGCATGATCTTCCACGAACTGGCCACCAACGCCGCCAAATACGGCGCCCTCTCGGCGCCCGAGGGCCGGGTGCTGGTCGACTGGTCCGTCTCGAACCAGTCGCGGCCCGTGCTGCATCTGAGCTGGCGCGAGCTGGACGGCCCGCCCGTCTCCCCGCCCGAGCGCCGCGGTTTCGGCAGCCGGCTGATCGAACGAAACGTGCGCCACGATCTGGCGGGCGAGGTCAAACTGGACTACGCAGGCGACGGTTTCAGTGCGGACCTTTCGATTCCGCTCGATCGCGGGACACAGTCATGAACGCACCCCTGACAGGACGGCGGGTTTTGGTCGTCGAGGATGAATCCCTCGTCGCCATGCTGCTTGAGACGATCCTCGAGGACATGGGCTGCACGCCGGTGGGTCCGGCCGCCAATATCGACGACGGCATGGCCATGGCCACGGACGGCGAACACCTGGACGCGGCCCTGCTGGACGTGAACGTCGCCGGCCGCCAGGTCTTCCCGGTCGCCCAGGCGCTGAAGGACCGCGGCATCCCCTTCGTCTTCTCCACCGGCTATGGCGAGGGCGGCCTGCCCGAGGAATGGCGCGGCCAGGCCACGATCCAGAAGCCCTTCACCGAAGCCGCCGTCCGCGACGCCCTGATGAAGGCGATGGGCGTCGAGCAGGTTTGAGCGGCTAGTGGCTAGTGGCTAGTGGCTGGCCGCCGGTTGCGTGATGGCGCTGTCCGCGCCGCCCCTCCGCGATCAGTGTAGAGACAATCACTAGCCACTAGCCACTAGCCACTCTCCCGCCCCTAGCGCCCAAGGTCCTTCAGCACCGCCCTCGCCGCATTGTGGCCCGGGGCGCCCGTGACGCCGCCGCCCGGATGGGCGCCGGATCCGCACAGATAGAGGCCCGGGACCGGCATCCGATGATCGGCGTGGCCCAGCACCGGGCGGGCGCTGAACAGCTGATCCAGCGACAGCCGGCCGTGGAAGATGTCGCCGCCGACCAGGCCGAAGCGCCGCTCCAGATCGCGCGGTCCCAGCGCCAGCCGGCCCACCACCGAGGCCTTGAAGCCCGGCGCATGGGCGTCGACCGTGTCGATCATCAGATCCGCCACCGTATCGCGGTGCTCGTCCCCGAGATCGGGCGAGACATGCTGGCAGAACAGGCTGGCCACATGCTGTCCCGGCGGCGCGAGGGTGTCGTCCAGGGTCGAGGGGATCAGCATCTCGACGATCGGGTTCGACGACCAGCCGTTCAGCCGCGCCTCGGCATGCGCCCGATCCATATAGCCCAGCGTCGGGGCGATGATGATGCCGGCCGTCAGGTGGTCGCCCGTTCCCGGCAAGGCCGTGAAGTTCGGCAGCTCCGACAGGGCCACATTCATGCGGAAGGTGCCGGAGCCCGACTGGTAGTTGCCGATCCGCTCGCGGAAGTCCGCCGGGACCACCGCATCATCCACGAACCGTTCGAACAGCAGGCGAGGATGCAGGTTGGACACCACGGCTCGCGCCCGGATCACGTCTCCGGCTTCCGTCACCGCTCCGACGGCCCGCCCCTTTTCGGTCAGGACCGAGGCGATGGGCGTATCCAGCCGCACCTCGACGCCGGCTTCGGCGCAGGCGGCGGCTATGGCCTGGGTGATGGCGCCCATGCCGCCGATGGCGTGGCCCCAGACGCCCTTGCGCCCGTTCACCTCGCCGAACACGTGATGCAGCAGCACATAGGCCGAGCCGGGCGTATAGGGGCTGGCGTAGTTGCCCACGACGCTGTCGAAGCCGAACAGGGCCTTGATCGGATCGCTCTCGAACCAGCCATCCAGCCAGTCCCCCGCCGACTTGGCGAACAGGTCCAGCAGGTCGCGCCGTCCCTGCGTGTCCAGCCCCGCCGCCTGTTTGCCGAGGGACGCGCTCTTCAACAGTTCCGGGAGCATGGCCATCCAGCCGCCCTCGACCATGTTGGGCGGGGACTTCAGGATCCAGTCGCGCAGAACAGACGCCACCACCTCCAGCCGCGCCTCATAGTCCGGGAGCCGATCCGCATCGCGCGCCGAGAATTTCGCCAGTTCGCCCTGCGTCCGACCCTCGCCCGCGAGGAAATAGCGCCCGTCGTCGAAGGGCAGGAAGTTGGAGACCTTGCGCTCGACCACCCGCAGGCCGTGCCGCGCCAGCTCCAGATCGGCGATGATCTTCGGGTTCAGCAGGCTGACGGTATAGCTGGCGGTGGAGTTGCGGAAACCGGGATGGAACTCCTCCGTCACCGCCGCCCCGCCGACGACGTGCCTCCGTTCCAGCACCGTGACCCTCAGTCCGGCCTTGGCCAGATAGAAGGCGCAGACGAGGCCGTTGTGGCCCCCGCCGAGGATGACGACGTCGGTAGTGGTTGTGGTCATGCAGGGACTAGGTTCCAAGGGTCAGGGTTCAGGGAGGGGTCACCGGTTTAACCGGCCCGCAGCATCTTCCCTAGCACCTAGACCCCAGCCCCTAGAACCTCCTCTTCCGGCCGGTGCACCAGCGACACCAGAACCACGCTGATCATCATCAGCAGGAACCAGCTTCCCAGCTTGTCGATCGAGACCGGGTGCCAGCCCTCGGTCTGGGACGGATAGACCCAGGCGTTGGCGTATGTGCCCAGGTTCTCGGCCAGCCAGATGAAGACCGCGACCAGGAAGAAACCCAGCAGGAAGGGCATCCTCCGACGCGTCCGGTCCGGCGTGAACCAGAACCAGCCGCGCCCGAACAGCAGCACCGTCGCCGCGAACAGGCCCAGCCGGATGTCCGGCAGCCAGTGATGGGCGAAGAAGTTGACGTAGATCGCCGCCGCCAGAACCCAGGTCGTCCACGGCGGCGGATAGTGGCTGAACCGGATGTCGAAGATGCGCTGGATGCGGGCGATGTAGCTGCCGACCGCCGCATACATGAAGCCCGAGAACAGGGGCACCATGCCGATGCGCAGGATGCTGTCCTCCGGATAGATCCAGGATCCGTGCTGCGTCTTGAACAGCTCCATGATCGTGCCGACGACGTGGAAGACGAAGATCACCCTCGCCTCCTCCCAGCTCTCCAGCTTCAGCGCCAGCATGGCCGCCTGGATGGCCAGCGCCCCGACGACCAGGAAGTCGTAGCGGCTGACGGGGGCGTGATCCGGCCACCACAGATGCGTCCCCAGCAGCAGGGCCAGCATCGCCCCGCCGAACAGGCAGGCCCAGCCCTGTTTGACGCCGAACATCAGGAACTCGAAGCCGTACCGGCTCAACGCCCGCCGGTCGGCCCACGTCTGGAGGCGGCCCAGCCAGTGACGGCCC
>NZ_JAKFEB010000139.1:0-3560 GCF_036677305.1 Brevundimonas sp.
CCGCGCAGCGCCGCCTCCGCATCGCGGGTCAGGCGGTCGGCCGCCGCAACCTCGCGCGGGGTCAGCCAGGCGCGGCCGCCCGCGTCCCTGCGCCGCGCCAGCCAGACAACCGCGGACTGACCCAGGTTGGCCCGCCGCGACGTGAGCGCGCCATCCTCCTCCGCCACCGCCCGCACCCCCTCGATCAAGCCGGGCCGACCGGGCTCCGGCGAGGCCGGCGAGGCGGACCTGACGCCGATGCGCGCCATCCAGCCGCCGCCGGGCCGGATCTTCAATCCCGGGTTCTCGGTCAGTTGACGGAACACCCTCTCGTCGACCGTCAGAAGGACCCGCGTACGCCGATCCCGGCCGACCCTCAGGGCGTAGCCGTCCGGCGCGGCCTCGATCCAGCCGCTGGGCCGCGTCAGAAGGCGACGGGCCCGTCCCGCGTCGGTCGTCATCCCGGCACCTCGCACAGCGGCGCGTCCAGCACCTCGCGCACGCAGCGTTCCAGCCGGTCCAGCATGGCGTCGAGGGTCGGGCGGTCGCGTTCGTCCTCGGCCCAGCGACAGGCCGCCGCGGCGGTGGCGCGGTTCAGTCCGAAGGCGTGGGCCACGCGTTCGAGCGGCCAGCCGAAGGTGACATAGGCCAGATACATGGCCAGTCGGCGGGCGCGGCACTCGACCCCGCCCAGCCGGACCTGGGCCCGCATCCGCTCTCCCGTCACCCCCGTCGCCGCGGCCACCAGCTGGATCGCCAGCGCGGCGCGGATGCGGTCCTCCTCCGCCACCGGCACCCGATATGTCCCGTTCATCTGTGAGTTCTCCCATCGTCATGTCGCGCGCCGTCGGCTCCGCGATCAGGATAGGAATATAATCCTTGGATGCGTCGATTTCGGACGTATGGGATCGACCGCGGCCGGCCGCCGAAAAGAAAGTGCGCTTGCTTGACTCAGGACTCTCGACGCCGATTCGCAAATCAGCCTACGATTCGCCTCAGTCGAGTGGTGTTAACCTTTCTTAAGTTTTTACTCGGTTAACTCCCGAACAAGGTTACCCGGCGTCGGACGTCGGGGCGAACTGTCAAGCTTTGCCTGGAGGGGCATCAATGCGCGTTCTGCTTATCGAAGACGATCACGCGACCGCGCAGAGCATCGAGTTGATGCTGAAGTCGGAAGGCTTCAACGTCTACACGACCGACCTCGGCGAAGAGGGCATCGATCTCGGCAAGATCTACGACTACGACCTGATCCTGCTCGACCTCAACCTGCCCGACATGAACGGCCTTGAGGTTCTGCGTCAGCTGCGCGTCGGCAAGGTGAACACCCCGGTGATGATCCTGTCCGGAACCTCGGAGATCGAGACCAAGGTCAAGACCTTCGGCGGCGGCGCCGACGACTACATGACCAAGCCCTTCCACAAGGACGAGCTGATCGCGCGCACCCACGCCGTGGTCCGCCGTTCGAAGGGTCACGCCCAGGCCATCATCCACACCGGCGAGATCGCGGTGAACCTGGACGGCAAGACGGTCGAGGTGCACGGCCACCGCGTCCATCTGACGGGCAAGGAATACCAGATGCTGGAGCTGCTCTCGCTCCGCAAGGGCACCACCCTGACCAAGGAAATGTTCCTGAACCACCTGTACGGCGGCATGGACGAGCCCGAGCTGAAGATCATCGACGTCTTCATCTGCAAGCTGCGCAAGAAGCTGGCGACGGCCGCCGGCGGCAAACACTATATCGAGACCGTCTGGGGCCGCGGCTATGTGCTGCGCGACCCGTCGGAAAGCGCCGCCCCGGCCCCGGTCAGCGCCGCAGCCTGACGCTTCAGGCAAGACGCATTTCAGCGCCCGCCGGGAAACCGGCGGGCGTTTTGCTGTGGCGCGGCGGATCGCCTTATACACGCTGACGTAGACATGTTCAGCGAACAACGATTGAAGAAACAAGCGGAACGTGAGCCGGTGGCGGCGTCGTTCGGCGACCGGGCCTGCCCGTCACACAGCCAGACAAGGCCGCCGGACGGCCTCGTTCCACAGGAGACACTCATGAACAGGACAGTGTTTGCCGTGATTTCCGCCGCCGCCCTTCTGGGCCTCGCCGGGGCTGCGTCCGCCGGCCCGTGCGAACAACTCCAGGGGGCCCGCTGGGTCCATTATATCGACGGCGGCAGCCCCGCGCGGGCGGGCGTCGCCGTGATCGACTTCCGCAGCACCGTCGCCGGGGCGCCGATCTTCGCCGCCGCCGGGAATACGCCCTTCCCCGCGCCGAACCCGTCCGCTCCGTATGGCGCGTCCTATGTCCAGCAGGTCGTTTCCTGCAGCGCGAGCGGGCAGGTCGCGACGCTTGTCATCAATGTCGGGGCCAGCGTCCTGTTCACGGTTTCCGCCGACGGAAAGAGCGCCACCACGGCCGGCGGCCAGAACATGACGGGCATGACCGGCTGGGCGGTGCGTCAGCCGGGCCAGTGAGCGACCTGGCCTGAACACGCGGCCCGCCGGATCGCTCCGGCGGGCCTTTCGCTAGGCGATCGAGGGCTGCGAGCGGTACAGCCAGTCCGCCGGCAGGCCCAGGCGGACGCAGGCCTGGGCCGGCGGGGCGTTTTCCAGCAGCAGGTGGTCGGCCGCGCGGCCCATGGCGCGCACGATCGGCCGCTGCCAGGACGACAGACCGTCGGCCGGCCCCAGATCCAGCTGCTGACGCGCCCAGTCCGGCAGGATGTCGACCGCCGCCCGCACCAGCAGACGCTGGAACGGGCGCATCGCAGGCGGCATGATCGGCGCGCGCCGGATGATGTGCAGGAACTCGCGGATCACCGGCGACGGCTCCAGACGCGGGGCCATGGCGGCGAAGGCCTGGCTCAGTTCCGCGTCGCTCGTCGGACTGTTCCGGGCGCCGTACAGCCCGGCCGCGGGCGCCGCCTCGGCGTAGAAGCGGTCTCGGTCGGCCGCCGACAGGGGCGCCACGAAGCGATGGTATCCCTGCAGGAAGCCGTAGGAGGCGGTGGCCTGGACCCAGTCCAGCAGATCCGGGTCGTCGGCCGCATAGGCCGCGCCGCCATCGGTCACGCCGCGCACCCTGGCGTGGCGGCGGCTGACGCCGGCGATCATGGCCTCGGCCGTCTCGCGCGGCGCATAGACGGTGACCATGGCGGCCAGGCCCGTGCGCCTCAGCCGGGTGACCGGGTCGGTGCGGAAGCTGGTGTGATCCCAGACGCCGGCCCGAACCTTCGGCTCGGCCAGCTCCAGCAGCACGGCGCCGACGCCGCCGATGAACAGGGCGATCGGATTCTTGAACACCCGCCAGGACACCGAGTCCGGCGCCGCCAAGGCGGGCGCCCCGACGGGGGTCGAGAAATCCACGGCCATGCCTTCGACGCGCGTCAGCTCGCCGGCGATGGTCTCCATACGGGTTTGCAGCGGAGAGGGGAGTCTATGGGGCAGCATGCAGGCGTAAGGCCAAGCTGGCTCCCCCGGTTCCCCGGGTGCGACATCGCCGCCGGATCGCTCCGGCGGCGGCGGCGGTCAGTACTGCATCGTTTCCGTCAGCGTCACCGGCGCGGCGGCGACCGTGAATTTGCGCTCGT
>NZ_JAKFEB010000140.1:0-3560 GCF_036677305.1 Brevundimonas sp.
GGCTTCCGCCCCCACACGGGCGCCGCCTTCAGCCCCTCGACGCCCTCCGCCCAGGGCTGGAGCGGCTGGCAAGGCTGGGCCGCGCCCGCTTCCGCGACCGCGCAGATCATTCCCGGCCTGAACGAGCGCTCGGCCCGCGTCGAGGCCGCGCCCGGCGATCATGGTCAATCATTGATTCACCATGAATCCCCCGGCGCCGTCGATCCGCTGGACTTCCCGCTCGGCGCCGCCCGGGCCCAGCTGCACGGCACCTATATCGTCGCCCAGACGCGCGACGGCCTGGTCGTCGTCGACCAGCACGCGGCCCACGAACGCCTCGTCTACGAGCGGATGAAGGTGCAGATGGCGCGCGGCGCCGTCACCCGTCAGGCGCTGCTGACGCCCGAGGTGGTCGAGCTGGACCCGGCCGAGGCCGAGCGCGTCTCGGCCCGCGTCGACGAACTCGCCGAACTGGGCCTGATCGTCGAACCGTTCGGCGTCGGCGCGGTGCTGGTGCGCGAGACCCCCGCCCTTCTCGGCGACACCGACGTCCAGGGCCTGATCCGCGACATCGCCGACGACCTGGCCGAACACGGCGCCGCCCTGGCCCTCAGCGAACGGCTGGGCGAAGTCTGCGGGACCATGGCCTGTCACGGCTCGGTCCGGGCCGGGCGCGTGCTCTCGGGCCCGGAGATGAACGCCCTGCTGCGCGAGATGGAGGTCACCCCCCACTCGGGCCAGTGCAACCACGGGCGGCCGACCTATGTCGAGCTGAAGCTGGCCGACCTCGAGAAGCTGTTCGGCCGGCGATGAGTCCCTCGGTCCTGTTCGTCTGCCTCGGCAACATCTGTCGCTCGCCGCTGGCCGAGGGCGCGCTGCGGGCCGAGGCCGCGCGGCTCGGTCTGGACCTGATCGTGGACTCGGCGGGTACCGGCGACTGGCACGCCGGGGAACCGCCCGACGCGCGGGCGATCGCCGTCGCGCGTCGCAACGGCGTCGATATCTCGGCCCTTCGCGCACGTCAGGTGACGCCCGGCGACTTTCGTCGCTTCACCCACATCGTCGCGCTGGACCATGACAACCTGTCCAGCCTGCGCGAACTCGCACCGTCCCGGGCCACGGCCGAGCTCAGCCTGCTGCTCGACCATGTCGAAGGCCGGACCGGTCAGGCCGTGGCGGATCCATGGTTCGGCGACGAAGCCGGCTTCGAAGTGACCTGGACCCAGGTGACGGCCGGCGCGCGGGGCCTCGCCCAGCGCTTCAGTAGAACGGGCTGAACTCGCAGGCCTCGACCACGCTGCCGGCCCGCCCGCCTGACACCACCTCGCCGCCGGCGATTGCATAGACCGTGTGATCGATGGCCGCCGCCGCCAGGCCGTGGCGCGGCGTCGCCATATCCGGGCCGCGCCGCCAGACGTCTTCGGAGGCCGTATAGATCCAGGTCTCGCGGAACACCCCGCCGCCGCCGCGCTGGAACCACTCGCCGCCGAAGGCCACCAGCCGGCCGCTGATCGCGGCCATGGCGAGACCGCCGCCGACCTGCTGACCGGTGTCAGGCGACGGCGGGATCGGCGCCAGGGTGTCCCAGCGATCCTCCCGCGGATCGTATCGATCGAGCCTCCCCGTGCCGCCGCCGCTGACGGTCCGTCCGCCCGCAACCCAGATGGCCCCGTCCAGGACCGCCGCCGCCGCGCTGTTGCGCGCCATCGGGCACGGCCGCGCCGTCTCCCAGCCCGGCGCCCCGGGAACAAGGACCAGGTGCCGGTCGGTGTCGGCCTGATCGTTCCAGCCGCCGTTGGCCGATCCTCCGGGCGTGCGCCCGGTGATCAGGTGCACCGTCTCGCCGAGGCCGACCCCGACCGCCTCCGCCTGCGGCGACGGCAGCGGAGCGATCCCCTTCCACCCTCCATCGTCCAGCACCCAGGCCGTGGTCGTACTGGTCCACTCCCCCGCGTCGGACCGGGCATAGCCGCCGACCACATGGAGGTCGTGATCCGTGGCGACGAACATCGGATGATGTCGCGGCGCGGGCAGGTCCGGCCCCGGCGTCCAGGCGTTCGTCGGCCAATCATGGAAGGCGACCCGGTCCTCGATGTGCAGGGGCTGTCCAGGCCGCGAAACCAGCCCGCCGCCGGTGACGATCCGACCCTGATGGACGGCGGCGTAGATCTCCTGCGCCGGCCACGGCAGGGGCGCGCGCGGCATCCAGTGGGGTCCGTCCCGCTCCTGCGCGCAGACGGAGAACGGGGCCGCCGCCGCAACTCCGGCGGCGGCGATGAAGGCGCGGCGATCGATCTGGCTCATGCCCGAAGCTTGGCGCAGAACCGCGACCTGCGCTATACGGCCGCCGTCAAACCCTCGGGATCATCCCGACAGGAAGCCCATGTCCGAGATTGCGCGAAAGGCCTGAGGCCTCTCACAGCGCTGGGAGAGCCTCTGATCCACCCGTCGGCGTGCCAGCCGAAATCGGTCTGATCGTGCTTGCGATCAGGCTCAGATTTCGGCCCGGAACATTGCGCCGGCGAGCGTCATCACGCCTTTCGGACATCTCTCGAATGAACATCTCACGAGCGGAGCAGCGCACGCTGCACGCCCTCGCACAGGGCGGAGCGATCGTGCTCGAACGCGATACGGACGGCCGCATCCTGCGCGCCGACTGTTTCACCCGCGACGGCTTCCTGCTGACCGACTGCACCCTGTCGGTATGGAAGAAGCTGAAGACCAAGGGGCTGATCGCCTCGATCGGCGGCGGGCCCTACCGGGTCAACCGCGACGGACTGGCGCGCATGCGCAGCCAGGTCGACAACCGGGTCTCAGCCCGCCGCTGACAGGACCCTGAGGAAGAGGACGCGCGCGGCGCCGTAGTCGCGCGCGTCCAGCCGCTCATAGCCGGGCGTGTCGATCTCGGGCTCGTCGGACCCGCGCTCGAACACGACCACCGCGCCGGGCTTGAGCCAATTGCCTTCGAGCAGCCGGACCAGCGTCTGTTCGCCCATTCCCTTGCGATAGGGCGGATCGAGGAAGGCCAGGTCGAAGGCCTCGCCGTCCGAGCCCGGGCGAACGCCCAGGTCCGTCGCGCTTCGGCGATGCACGCGCGTGCGGCCCATCAGATGCCAGGCGTCGGCGTTCTCACGGATGGCGCCGCGGGCGTCCTCGTCGGTCTCGACGAACAGGGCGAAGGCCGCGCCCCGGCTGATCGCCTCGAAACCCAGGGCCCCCGAACCGGCGTACAGGTCCATGACCCGCAACCCCTCCAGTGGCTCGGCCCAGGCGGCGTGTTCGAGGACATTGAAGATGGCCTGACGCGCGCGGTCCGAGGTCGGGCGGGTGCCCTCCCCCTCCGGCGCGACAATGGACCGGCCCTTCAGGCTGCCTGCGACGATCCGCATGGATCAGCCCTTGGGACGCGGACCGCGCGGGCTGCCGCGCCCGCCGGCCGGACCCGCGCCGGGACGCGAGCCGCCGGGCTTGCCCTTGAAGGGCGAGCCGCCCGGCTTGCGGTCGAAGGGGCGTTTCTCGCCTGACCGCTCGTCGCTGCGGGCTGCGGGCCGGGCTCCGGTTCGGGCGTCGCCGCGCGGGCG
>NZ_JAKFEB010000141.1:0-2014 GCF_036677305.1 Brevundimonas sp.
CCGAAATACAGGCCCGAGACCGAGGCCGGCGGCGTCATCGCATAGCTTTCGGTCAGGGCCATGCCGGCGTTGGCGCCCGCGTCCAGCAACCGGAACAGCGTCGCCTTCTCGGTGTGGTCGGGCTGGGCCGGATAGCCCGGGGCGGGGCGAATGCCTTGATATTGCTCGGCGATCAGCTCTTCGACCGTCGTCGCCTCGTCGGGCGCATAGCCCCACAGCTCGGTCCGCACCTTCTTGTGCAGGGCCTCGGCGAAGGCCTCGGCGAGACGGTCGGCCAGGGCCGTGGCCAGGATGGACGAATAGTCGTCGCCCGCGTCCTTGAACCGCTTGGCGATCTCCAGCTCGCCGTGACCGGCGGTGACGGCGAAGGCGCCGATATAGTCCTGGCCCTCCTCGGCGATGAAGTCCGACATGGCCAGATTGGGCTTGCCGTTCGTCTTCTTGATCTGCTGGCGCAGGGTGTGGAAGCGGGCGATCTCCTCGACCCGGGCCTCGTCGGCGAAGACGGCGATGTCGTCGCCCACGGCCCGCGCCGGCCAGAAGCCGACCACGCCGCGCGCGGTGAACCATTTCTCGTCGATGATCCGCTTCAGCATCGCCTGGGCGTCGTTGAACAGGTCGCGGGCGGCCGAGCCGACGATCTCGTCCTCGAGGATCAGGGGATAGCGGCCGATCAGCTCCCAGCTGGCGAAGAAGGGCGTCCAGTCGATGTGGTCGGCCAGATCGGCCAGGTCCCAGCTGTCGAAGGCGCGCACGCCGATGAAGGACGGCGCTCCGGGCATCCGGTTGGTCGGATCGGGCCTGAAGCGGTTCTCGCGCGCCTGCACCAGTGTGGCCCGGGCCTTGACCTCCTGACCGCGCGCATACTGTTCGCGGATACGGACGTATTCGTCGCGCGTGGCGGCCTCGTTCTTCGCCCGCTCGGTCCTGGACAACAGACCCGAAACCACGCCCACGGCGCGGCTGGCGTCGATGACATAGGTGGTCGAGCCGGCGCGATAGCCGGGCTCGATCTTCACCGCCGTATGGGTCCGGCTGGTCGTCGCCCCGCCGATCAGCAGGGGGATGTCGAAGCCGCGCCGCTCCATCTCCCGCGCCACGAACACCATCTCGTCCAGCGAGGGGGTGATCAGTCCCGACAGGCCGACAATGTCGACCTTGTGCTCGACGGCGGCGTCGAGGATGCGGTCGGCGGGCACCATGACGCCCAGGTCGATGACCTCGTAGTTGTTACACTGCAGGACCACGCCGACGATGTTCTTGCCGATGTCGTGGACGTCGCCCTTGACCGTGGCCATCAGGATGCGGCCCGCCTGCTCGCGCGGCTTGCCGGCCTTCTCGGCCTCCATATAGGGTTCCAGCCAGGCCACGGCCTGTTTCATGACCCGGGCCGACTTCACCACCTGCGGCAGGAACATCTTGCCCGAGCCGAACAGGTCGCCGACCACGTTCATCCCGTCCATCAGCGGGCCCTCGATGACGTGCAGCGGCCGCTCGAACGACAGCCGCGCCTCCTCGGTGTCGGCGTCGATATATTCGGTGATGCCGTTGACCAGGGCGTGCTCGATCCGCTTTCCGACGGGGGCGTCGCGCCATTTCAGGTCGACGACCCGGGCCACGCCCTTGTCGCCCTTGTAGTTGGGGGCGATGTCGACGAGGCGTTCGGTGTTCGAGACATTGGTCCGCTGTTTGCGGTTCAGGATCACGTCCTCGACCGCCTCGCGCAACACCGGGTCGATGTCGTCATAGACGGGCAGGTCGCCGGCGTTGACGATGCCCATGTCCATGCCCGCCTGGATGGCGTGGTACAGGAAGACGCTGTGGATCGCCCGGCGCACCGGCTCGTTGCCGCGGAAGCTGAAGCTGACGTTCGACACCCCGCCCGAGACGCGCGCGTAGGGCAGGGTGGCCTTGATGACCTTGGTCGCCTCGATGAAGTCGACGGCGTAGTTGTCGTGTTCCTCGATCCCCGTCGCCACGGCGAAGATGTTGGGGTCGAAGATGATGTCCTCGG
>NZ_JAKFEB010000142.1:0-6903 GCF_036677305.1 Brevundimonas sp.
CAGCTTCGCCGCATGGACCATTTTCGCCTGAGAAAATATCGCGGCCCGGAGGTGTGGGCGCGGGTGCGTCTGGCCTATGAGGCCGGAGAGAGCGGGCCGTCCGTGGCCCGGCGGTTCGATATCGGCCTGGCCAATCTGAGGAAGAAATGCCGGCTGGAGGGCTGGTCGCGGCGGCATCAGGCCGAGCGTTCGGATCGTGAGCTGCCGGGAGACCGCATCGCCGCGACCTTCGCCGCGCCCGACCCGAGGCCAGAGGGCCCTGTCGACCGGCAGGCGGCGCTGGCGGCCTGCCTCGACCACGCGGCGGCGGCCATGGCGCGCGGCGAGGGAGCGGCGGCGCTGGCGGCGCTGAAGGCGGCGCGGGCCTTTGCCGAACTGACGGAACAACTGCACGACCCCGAGGCCGAGGCGGAGCGTACCGCGACGCGGTGGGCCGCAATCGAAGCGCTTTGCCAGTCAGACGCCGTCGAGACAGAAGCACGCAAACTGGCCGAGGGCATGCTGCTGGGGACGCCGCAGCAGACCCACCATCATACCGCCCTGATGTACCACTGGCGCGCTGAACATCTCGGCCCCGAGGCCGCCGCCGCCGACTATGCGAGGGCGTTGGCGGACGGGAGCGCCAAATACTATTGGGATGAGGCCGGCGTGCTGTGGCCGTTGGAGCCGTCGGTGATGCACAGGCTGGGGCGACCGGTGGTGGAGGGAGGGTGAGAGCGGGACCGAACTGCTGGGTTGGGGCCGTCCCCGCGCAGTCAACGTTCTAGCCCCCGGCTGCTAGATTTCGCGTTCAGTGGCTGGTCAGCTGTCACAAATGTCGCGTCCAGTGCTCCTCCGAGACGATCGCGATCGGTCGCCCTTCATCACGCCAATCACTCGCCTGTAGAATCTTGTTGCCGAAGGAAGAGTGCTTCCAGGACTCTGTGGCGTAGGCACCGATCACCAGCACCTCCGTCTTGCCGCTGAGGCCGCCGCAGAAGCCGCCGCGCTCCGTCACAGCCTGTTCGCAGTGTTTGCGCTGGCCGTAGATGAAGGTGCCGGTGAAGCAGTAGGTGCGACGATCGAACGACAGGGTCGGTGCAGGGTCGCAGAGAGGCAGGGTCGAGGATTTCAGGACTTCTCCGAGTTCGAAATCGCGGCTGGAGAAGCTGTTTAAAGTGTCCAGCAGGATGGCCTTTTCTTCTGCGTCCAAGACGCCGTCGGCCAAGACATCGTTGATGCGCTGGTAGAGGGTTCGTATGAGCGGTTGCTCGCTGACCGCGACGTTGGCGGCGAGCCATTTCTGAAGAAACTCAACTTCGGCTTGGTTAAGGTCGCCGTCGGCCGCGACACCGCGTGCGAGGCCAACGAGTTCATCGACTTGCCGTGATGTAATCCGGTCGCCGCCGAGGCGGTTGATCAGTTCGTTGTCCATGGTCAGCCCATGCTACCCGCGGCTCAAGGTTTCGCTACTTTAGCGCGACTTTATCGAATGGGCGAGGCCGGGCGGATTGGAAGTGGGGCCTGAAGGCCAGCCTTGCCGTGCGGCGATCTAGAATTCCACGACGGCGACAGACCCGCTGCGGATGATCCGGCGCTCTTCGGGACGATCCCGGGCGCCGCGGCAGGTAACGCTCGCGGGGGTGACGGTGCAGGTCTGAATCACCTGGGCGCGCACGCTCATGACGGCGGTCGACGTCTGGGGCGGAACGACGAGCAGCAAGAGCGGCAGGAGGATCATCAGTCGGCCCCGGATCTAGAACTCGATGGTCACACGCAACGTATCGTCATATTCGCCGTCTCGAATGCGTTGTCGAGGCGGAATGATTCCGTACAGCCTGAACGTCGCGCGCCCCGCGCCCCGTTGGAGCCGGACGGGGGCGACAGTCCCGTTCGTGCCGTCGCCGGCGACCCTCCGATGACCCGGATCGGTGTGGATGTTGTAGTGCAGGACGGAGCCTCCCCGGGTCATGGTCCGGTCATGGTGGCGGCCCGAGCGCCCCTGGGAGAGAGAAATCCGCACCAGCGAGATGCGGTCGAGGGGGTCGCAGACCACCTCGATCTGCGAGGTCGTGGTGTTGGGAGCCTGATCCAGCGCACTGTACGGGCGGAAACTCATCGGCTCCGTCCTGATGAGGCAGCGGGGCGAGATCGTCGTCTGGGCGGCGGCGGGGACTGGCGTGAGCAGCGGCGGGGCGAGCAGGGCCGCGATCAGGATCAGGGCGCGCATGTGTAGGGTCCCAGGCGAGGCAGGCCGCCCCCGGCGCCGACGTTGATCGCGACGGAGCAGCGGCCGTCGGGCCAGGCGAGCTCCAGCCGGTTTTCGCCGACGGCGAGGTCGCGGAGATAGATTTCACCCCCGAAGCCGACGATCCCGGTCGCCTCCGAACCCTCTATAGTCACCGACGCTCCCACGGGCGGCGGCGAACCGTCCGGCAGGCGAAGGGTGACGAGGGCCGATCGCGCGCGCGTCACGGGGAAGCGGGTGACCACGCCGGCGCGGGCGCGCGGAGCGACCAGGGTCGCGGTATCGCTTATGCTCGCGTTCATGGGCAGGTCGAGGGGATCGATGGAGACGGCGTTGGCGGCGTAGGACTGAAGGTCCGTGATCAGGATGCGGCCGCGCGCGTTGGTGCGTCCTACATGGCTGTTCTCCAGCGCGACGCTGATGCCAGGCGAGTCGTCGATCTCGACCACGGTGAAGCCGTCGTCGATGCGGCCGGCGATGAAAATCTCGTTGTCCATGAGCACCAGAGACTGGGCGACGCCCAGTTCGTAGCCCGTGGCGCCGTCGGACGTCGCCACCGAGGCGTGAATGTCTGAATAGCGACCGTCCCAGTCGGCGATGATTTCCCCCCGGTCGCGCGCGCCCGTCTCGCCGTCGAGCACCCAGGTAAGCCTCTGGTCGAAGGCCTCGCTGCGAAGTTGGGCGGAGGTCACGTTTTCCTCGCCCTTGCGCCAGTTTTCCTGGACATAGACCTGGGTGTCGCCGCTGGCCCCCAGCGGGAAGGACAGCGAGACCATGGCTCCCCAGCTATCCTCTTCCAGTTCGGCGTAGGCGGAGGCGGAGAGGTGGATCCGGTCGTCGAAGAGGTCGACGCCCCAGGTTCCGGAGGCCACCGAACTTTGCGCCCCGCCGACCTCGCGCTGCATGACCCAGCTGACATTGAGGTTTCCGGCCCGGCCCATGTCCAGCCCCGCCGACGCCGTCGCTCGCCGGTCGAACGTCGCGTAGCCGAACCGGTCCGCGAGATCCCGGTAGCCGTCGCTCTCGAAATAGCTGGCGGCGAAATTGAAGCGCGGGTCGATGTGCTCGACGCCCGCGTACCATGCCCAGCCTCGCCCCTCGGCCCCGTCGCTGAGCATGAGGGCGCTGTCGACGAACAGGAAACTGCCGAGGGAGAAGGCTGCGCCGGCGGCGGCGGACGCATAGTCCTCCGCCCCCGCCGCATAGCCGCTGAAGGTGAACTGGTCCGTCACGCCGTAGCCGAAGGCGGCCTGGGCGAAGTCGCCTTCGTAGTTGTTGCTGTCGACGGCGTAGTTCTGGCGCGCCACCCCCGCCTCGACATTGAAGGTGGTCATGCCCTGCGCCAGCATCTCCGTGGACGAGTAGAGCGGCAGGTAGAGCTGGGTGCGCCGGCCGGCCTGATCGGTAACGACCACGCTGACCATGTTCGAACCGCCGACGATGGGCAGGTCGGTCAGTCGCAGCGTGCCGGGATCGACCGGGGTCGAGTAGCGCTGAACGCCGTTGATGAAGAGATCGACGGTCGAGGGCAGGCCGATGTCCTGGCGGATCTCGGGGGTCGGGGTGGTGACGATGTCCGGCCGCAGGGAGAAGTCGCGCATCCACTGCACGCCGCCGAAACGGAAGGGTCGGATCCAGACCGGGCCGGCGCTGTAGGTGTCGCCCAGTCGCAGGCGCACGGCGTTGTCCGTGGAATCGAAGTCGATCCAGGATTCCAGCCGGATGAATTCTTCGGGCTGGGCCTCCGATTTTGTCACGAAGCCCGTGGTGGTCGCGGTGAACCAGGGCGAGAAGAGGCGGGCGTCCAGATTGACCGACAGGGTTCGCGCGAAGTCGACCGCCTCGGACTGTTTCGCCCACTGGCCATAGGCGTCATAGGCCAGCATGGCGCCCCAGTCGGCCCGCGCCGGCACGCGGGGGATGCCGGGCGCCACCTCGAGGATACGCGGCTTCAGGCGTTCGAAAGGGGCGGTGAGATAAATGACCTGACTGGCGCGGTCGATTTCCCACTGAAGGCCCGGGACCTGATCCAGCCAGATGCGGCGTTCGTCCCCGACCGCCGTCACCCACGCCTCATCGACCAGAAAGCCCAGGCCGTCGAACTGATCGGCCGGAAGCGAGAGTCGGCCGTTGGCTTCATAGAAGCGCGCCACCAGCCCCAGCGACCACCCGTTCACCCGCACGTCGAGCAGGGCGATGGTTTCCTCTGATCCGCCGGGCGGCGGCGGATCTTGCAGCGGCGCCGACGCGGCGGGCAGGGGGGCGACGACGGCGGCCAGGGACGCCATCACGCAGACGAGGAAGCGCGTCCTGTTCCGGTCATGGCGTGACCGGGACATTGGCCTCGACCGTCCCGTATTCGCCTTCGGCGCTGAGGCTCAGCGCGGTGGCCGTCGCGCCGCCCGTATCGATGGTCCAGGTGCGGCGGCCGCCGCTGAGGACGTAGCCCTCCAGGGGCTCTCCGATGGGCTGGCCGCCGCTGGAAGCCTGCAGATTGATCAGTCGTTCGCGGGCTGCCCCTTCGTTGATCGCGGTCACGGTCAGGCTCTCGCCCTCCTGCTTCGCCTCCCATCTCAGGCGCGCGCGAGACTCGGTCGATGGGGTCACGAACACAGGGACGAGGACGCGAAGCGCGGTCACCACTCCCGCCGGCAAGGCGTCCGCCGAGGCCGGAAGCTCGTCCACGATCAGGCGGAAGGCGCGCTCGTGCGACGCCTCGGGCATGTTCTCGATCACCAGGCGGATGACCTGCGATTCCCCCGGGGCGAGGGTGACGAGCGGCGGGCTGACCATCAGGACGGATGACGGGGTGTAGACGTCGGCTCCCCCGGGCTGGGTCCAGTCGACGGTGCGGACCTGGACGGTCACCGGTGTCGCGTCGGTGTTCCGGATGGTCAGGGTGGCCGTGCGTTCGGACCCGATCATCTGGACCCGGATCGGCCCGATCTCGAGCGATCCGGCGACGGAGGGCGAGGGCGCGAACGCGAGCGCCACCGCGACGAGCAGGGCCGCGAGGGCGGTGAGCCGGGGCAGGGCGGTTCCCATCAGTACTGGACCGTGACGCGGAGGATGTCGACGTAGTTGCCGGCCGGCACGTTCTGGCCGACGGGCACTTCGCCGTAGACCCGGTAGGTCACGAGCTGCCCGATGTTGCTGATTCCCGGAAGCTGGAAGGCGGCGCCCATGGTGTCGATCGGATCCTGCCGGCCGATGTCCTTGTAGATCTGGTAGTTGAGGTGACCGGGCCCATCCATATACCGGGCCTGGGGATTGCCCGAGGCGCCGGCGTCGAAACTGACCGTCGCGCTGGAACCGGGGGTGCAGCGCAGGGTCACGGGCGTCGAGCCGGTGGCGATGGCGTCGGACTTGTACGTGCCGAAATTCAGGTCCTCGGCGGTGATCTGGCAGTCGGCCGTGACCTGGGCCCGAACGGCGAACTGGGCCGTCCGCGTCTGCGCCGCGGCGCCGCCCGCCGCCAGCAGGGCGATCGCCGCCCCGAGCATGAGGATACGCATCACCAGCCTCCACTGTTGTCCGGCAGCGAGACTAGGTGCGGGTTCCGGTGCGCGGCATCGGGGAAAACCCGGAAACGCGAGGGTCCTTCGCCTGTCGGCGCGGGGCGGGCCGGTCGTGGACTCGCGGTCCCTGACGCGGCATGGTCGCATTAACCAATTCTCGGGGCGGGCCATGATCAGCCTGGGTCACATCAAGCGTCGGCTGGGCCAGTATGCGGCCCTGTGGGTGGGGGCGTTCCTGCTGGCCGGGGCGGGCGTGCTGACCGGTCTGTTGTTTGCCGACCTGATGGCCGCGGTGGACAGGGTCCTGCCGGCGATGCTGGGCGCGGTGGCGCTGGGACTGGGCGGGGGCGTGATCGCCAGCCTGTTGTCGGGCGAGACGATCGGAACGAAGCTGGCGGTTGTTCTGCTGGCCCTGCTGCTGATCCTGCCGCTGCTGTGGGCGCCGGCGGCGGCGGCGGTGCTGATCGCCTTCTTCGCCGACCGGTCGATCGAATATTCCGCAGCCTACGCCGCCTTCCAGATCGGGGTGTCGCAGGTGCTGTTCCCCATCAGCCAGGCGATCGGCGACGCCGACCTGTTCGGCTGGATGTGGACGGCGTTCCAGTGGGTTTCGAGCGTCGTGGGCTTCGTCTCGGCCCTGGCCAATATCTGGCCGCTGCTGCGCCGGCTGCTGGGGCCGGAGCCGGCGACGGAAGTCTGATCAGGTCAGGATGTCGAGCAGGCTTCCGGACATCTCGTCGGCGGTCTTCAGCACCGCGACATTGGCCTTGAGGGCGACCTCGGCGGTCACGCGTTCCACGGTCTCGGCGGCCAGATTGCCGAGCGGGTCGCCGGCCGTGCGCCGCGCGCTGGCGTCGAACCGGGCGGAGGCGTCGGCGATGCCGGCGGCGGCGATGGCGAAGGCCTGCATGGAACGGCTCCGTGGGAAGACGGCCGACTATCGCGGCGACGGCGTTACGCGATCGCTGACAGGGATGGTGAACATGCGGGCGATCGGGGGCGGCTTGACCGCAGGGCGGCGCGGGGAGAGGCTGGGGCCATGACCAGCCAGCCCGCGCCCGGCGAACGCTACCCGTCGTTCTCGGCCTTCTATCCCTACTATATCCACGAGCATTCCAACCGGACGTGCCGGCGGATCCATGTCGTGGGCACGGCGCT
>NZ_JAKFEB010000143.1:0-8740 GCF_036677305.1 Brevundimonas sp.
GTGATGACCGCCGCGATCGGCCTGCCGTTCGTGGTCGTCCAGTTCGGCGGCGACCCGGCCATCGTCTGCGCCATCGGCATGCTGGCGGGTTTCTGCGGGACGCTGATGACGCCCATGGCGGCCAACTTCAACGTCGTGCCGGCCAATCTGCTGGAGCTGCCGGACCGGGACGCGGCGCTGAACGGGGTGATCAGGGCGCAGATCCCGACAGCCCTGATCCTGCTCGTGGTCAATATGGCGCTGATGTACGCCTTGGCCTTCAGGTTCTGAGATGACGCACCGCCTCGACGCCGCGACCGCCTCCCGCTTCGCTTCGGCGGCGCTGGGCCATGTGGTCCGCGAATATCCGAACAAGATGGATCACGTCGTGTCCGGACCGGAGGACGTGCAAGGACCGCGCGCCCTGCACCCGATCTTCTTCGGCAGTTTCGACTGGCATTCGTGCGTGCACGGATGGTGGACGCTGTTCACCCTGCTGCGGCTGTATCCCGACATGCCGGAAGCCGGGCGGATCCGGGCGCTGGCGGACGAGATGTTCACCCGGGAAAACGTGGCGGCGGAGACGGCGTACCTGGATCGCGCCGGAAGCCGCGGGTTCGAGCGGCCGTACGGCTGGGCCTGGCTGCTGATGCTGGCGGCGGAACTGGAGCAGCATGGCGACGGGCGGGCCGAAACCCTGCGCCCGCTGACGCTGGTCTTCGCCAGACGGTTCACCGACTTCCTGCCGCTGGCGGATTATCCGGTGCGGGTCGGGACCCACTACAACACGGCCTTCGCCCTGAGACTCGCGCTGGACTACGCGGAGGGCGCGGGCGACGCCGCCCTGACCGGCCTTTGCCGCGAGCGGGCGTTGCGCTGGCATGCCGCCGACCGCGACTGTCAGGCGTGGGAGCCGTCGCAGGACGAGTTCCTCTCCCCGGCCCTGATGGAGGCGGTGCTGATGCGGCGGGTGATGGCCCCGGACGCCTTCGCCGGCTGGTTCGACGCCTTCCTGCCCCGGATGGCGCAGCGCGCGCCCGCGACCCTGTTCCGGCCGGCCGGCGTCAGCGACCGATCCGACGGCAAGATCGCCCATCTGGACGGGCTGAACCTGAGCCGGGCCTGGTGCTGGCGCGAGATTGCGGCGGCGTTGCCGTCGGACGACCCTCGCCGGTCCATCGCCCTCACGGCCGCCGGCGACCACCTCGACGCCGCCCTGCCCCACGTCACCGGCGACTATATGGGCGAGCACTGGCTGGCCAGTTTCGCCCTGCTGGCGCTGCTGGCCGAGGCCTAGAGCGGGCCGCGGAACACGAACCAGGCCCCGGCCAGGATCAGGGCGAATCCGACCGCGTGGTTCATCGTCAGCTTCTCGCCGAGGAAGGTGACCGAGAAGACGGCGAACACGACCAGGGTGATCACCTCCTGCATCGTCTTCAGTTCCGCCGCCGAATAGACCTGATGCCCGATCCGGTTGGCGGGTACGGCCAGGCAGTATTCGAAGAAGGCGATCCCCCAGCTGACGATGACGACCAGCCACAGGGGTTTCGAGCCGAACTTCAGATGGCCGTACCAGGCCAGGGTCATGAAGATGTTGGACGCCGTCAGCATGAGTATGGGGGCGAGCTGGGCGAAGGAGATGGGCATGGGGGACCTGTCGTGGCGTTCCTTCATCCACCAGCCGACGCGCGGGCCGTCAAGGCGCGCGGGCGGACACAGGAACCCGGACCGGCATGCGTCCGTTTCCCGCCCGGGCCACCGAACCGGCCCGGCAATGGAAGGCGTCGCCATGCGGGCTGTTCGCGAATTCTGGCCGGTGCTGCTGGGCGCCGCGATCCTGTCGGTCGCCAGCGTCTGGATGGTCGTCAAGCTCGACGGCGATACGGCCTCGATCCACCCGGAACGGTACGAACGCTTCATGGAGGGGACGCGGGGCGTATAGCCGTCGCGTCGGTTCAGCCCACGGCGTCTTCCGCCAGCGCGATGGCGCCCAGCGGGCCGGCCCGGTCCCCCAGGGCGGGAGCGGCCACGAAGTCCTCTATCTGCGCGACGATGCCGGGCGCCGCGCCGTAGCCGTTCAGACTGTGGATCAGCGCCGTCCTCAGCCGGGGCAGCAGGAAGGGCTGTCCGCCGACCACCCCCCCGCCGATCAGGATCCGTTGCGGAGCGGTGGTCAGCACCAGATTGTGCAGCAGGGCCGCGAGGGCGTGGACCACCTCGTCCCAGGCCGGATCGGACGGCGTCAGCCGATCGCCCGCCTGCCCCGCCTTCGCCTGTATCGCCGGACCGGACGCCAGACCCTCGACGCAGTCGCCGTGGTACGGGCAGACGCCGGCCCAGGTTGCGCCGGCCAGACGCGGAATTCGCAGGTGCCCGGCTTCGGAGTGGCCCAGACCCCGGACCGTGCGCCCCCGCACCACCGAGCCGACGCCGATCCCCGTGCCGACGGTGACATAGGCATGGCTGTCGAGGCCCTGCGCCGCCCCCCATCGCCCTTCGGCCAGCGCGGCGCCGTTGACGTCGGTGTCGAACGCGATCGGGACGCCGAGCCCGCGCAGCGGCGCCAGCACGTCAGCATCGCTCCAGCCCGGCTTGGACGTATTGACGATGCTGCCGTAGCCGGGGGCTTCGGGGTCCAGTTCAAGCGGGCCGAAACTGGCCACGCCGACGGCGGCGAAGCCAAGGTCATCACGCCAGCGGGTCAGGACGGCCCGGATCGCGCCGAGGGTTTCTTGCGGCGAGGTCGTATTGATCCGCACCTGTTCGCGGATGTCGGCGGGTCCGGAGGCCAGCAGGCAGACGCATTTCGTCCCCCCCAGTTCGACCCCGGCGAGCAGCGGGCCCCGGTCTGACATCAGTTCCCTCCCCGCGCATGCGCCGCCATGGACGCAATCCATCGCCCGTAGCGGGACCGCGCACAAGGTTCGGGAACCGACGGCGCCCCCGCCCTTCCGGAGGGAGGCGCCGCCGTGATGATCACCAGCTGACGTTCAGCTTGATGCCGACCTGGTTGTCCTGCAGGCGTTCGCTGAACAGGCCGCGGTATCCGGCGGAGACGGTGACGCCCTCGCCGGCGCCGACCTCCACGCCGAAGTCGGCGAGCCCGGCCACCGGCGGGGCTTCCGCCCCCTCGACGACGAAGCTCCCGAAGCCGACCGGCGCGCCGGTAAAGCGCATGTCGCCGGTGGCCTGACGGTCGCCCGCCATGGCCATGATCCCGGCCCCGCCGTAGACGCGGAAGCCCCGGCCGTTGACGCGATAGTCCTGCGTCGCACGCGCGCTGAACTGCAGCGACTGCCAGTCACGCTCCTGACCCGAGGCCTGCAGCGACAGGGCGCCGGCGCCGGTTTCGGTATAGCCGTCGACCGAGGCGTTGGACGCCGTTCCGATGACGCCGAGAGCGATCATGCCGTCGTCCGACACCTGGAAGCGGCGCGCCACGCTGGCCGAGAGCGCCTGGCCCTCGGCGTGGGTGTTGCCGATGGCCATGCCCCTGAAGGCGCCGATCGCGATCCCGCGGCGGGTGTCCAGGTCGCCGCCGTAGAACGAGGCCGTAACGTCAGCCGCCCAGACGCCGTCGTCAAAGGCGACATAGCCCGCCGCGTGCGACAGATCGCTTTCGTAGTGGCCGTCGCGGGCCGCGACATCGCCTTCAAGCCGCGTCACCCCGGCCGCGCCGCCGAGGCTCATCGAGCCATGACGCACGCCATAGCCGCCAGCGAAGCCGTTCAGCTTGCTTTCGACCGTGGCCTGGCCGGGTTTGCCGTCAAGCGTCTGATCGCCGGCATAGGCCGAAACCCACCCGCCCGCGCCGCGCCCGGTCGGGGCCGACGGATCAAAGGCGCCCAGGACGTCGCCCAGACGGTCGGCGCTGTTCTCACGGCCGCCGGAGAAGCTCAGGCTGTCGACGAAGTTCAGCGCCTCGCCGCCATCGTTGCGCCCGCCCAGGCCGCCGTTGCGCACGGCGTTCTGGAAGGCCTCGTTGGCGCTGAACATCGAGGTGGTGACGTCGGCCAGCGGCTCGCCGCTGATGCTGTCGAAGGCCGCCGCCCGGTCGGCGGCGCTCAGACCGGCGATCAGGCCGATAACCGAAGCCCAGTCGTCCGAGGCTCCCAACTGGCCGCCCGAGAGGGCCTGGCCGATGGCGCGCTGGTTGCCGGTGCCCGTCGCGCCCGGATCGAGATTGGCCAGCAGGCGCAATTCCAGCACGGCGGCGTTCGGGGCGAGGTCATAGCGGACCCGCCAGAACAGGCCGTCCTGGGCCGTGGCCGTGAAGGTCGAGCCGTTGGCGAAGGTTCCGACAAGGTTGTTGGCCTGCAGGAACAGATAGCGGGTCGCGAAGTCGAAGTCGGACGTAGGCCCGTGGAAGGTCGGGGCCAGGACGCCGCCCGTCAGGGTCGCCGCGCCATTGATCCGCAGTTGGTCGACCAGGTTGCCGCCGGACATACCCAGCACGTCGATGGCCAGGGTCGCGCCGTTCAGCGTCAGGCCGCCGGCGGTGAAGCCGCCGATGCCGTTCTGGACGCCGGCCAGGCCGGGCGACAGGACCGCGCCGTTCGACGCCGTGAGCGCGCCGCCGATCGTCCCTGCGCCCGTCACGCTGCCGCCCGAGGCGGAGATGCTGCCGGTGGTCGTGCCCGCGAAACGCAGTTCGCCCGCGGTGTTGCTGATCGACCGGATCGAGTGATCGCCCAGCAGGGTGAACAGACCGCCGGCGTGGACCACCGAGCCCGCGCCTGACAGACGCCCGCCGAAGGCCGACTCCTCCCCGCCGATGGTCAGGCGGCCCGCGCCGACGTCGACGTCGCCCGTCCCGTACAGGGCGTCGATGCGCTCGTTGAAGCCGTTGAGGTCGAAGGTCCCGCCCGAAGCCACCGAGACTGTCGCCGCGTCAGACAGGCGCTCGGCGGCGCCCAGCCGCAGCGCGCCGGCGTTGATGAAGACGTACGAAGCCGCGGCCGTTCCGTTCAGGGCCGAAACCCCGCCGAGGTTGAACAGGGTTCCGGCGCCGAGGTTGGCGTTCAGCACGGCCGCGTTCAGCTGGTACTGGGCCGCCGTCAGCGTGCCTGTTCCGGCCAGGACGCCGTTGAGCGCCGCGATGTCCACGGTGTCGTTGAACGCGCCCAGGTTCAGCGTCGAACCCGAGGCGACCGAGACCGTGGCCATATCGGCGAGCCGGTTCGAAGCGCCGAAAGCCAGCGTGCCCGCCAGAACCGACACGTCGTCGGCGGCGCTGGTTCCGGTCAGGGTGGAGACGCCTCCGGTGTTGAAGAGGCTGCCCGCACCCAGGTTGGCGTCGATGGTTCCGCCGTCGAGGGCGTACTGGGCGGCCGTCAACGTACCGGTTCCGGTCAGGGCGCCGCTCAGCAGGGCCACGTCGACGGTCTCGTTGAACGCGCCGAGGTCAAGGGTCGCGCCCGACTCGACCGAGACGGTTGCGGCGTCCGCCAGTCGCTCGGAAGCGCCGAGCGTCAGCACGCCGGCCTGGACCGACACGAAGGCGGCGGCGCTGGTTCCGTTCAGGGTCGAGACGCCACCGGCGTTGAACAGGCTGCCCGCGCCCAGGTTGGCGTCGATGGTCGCGTCGTAGAGGTCGTATTCGTCGGCCGTCAGCGTGCCGGTTCCGGCCAGCGTGCCGTCGAGCACCGCCAGTTCGACGGTTTCGTCGAATGCCCCGAGGTCCAGCGTCGCACCCGGGTCCACCCAGACATAGGCCGTATCCGCCAGACGGTTCGAGGCGCCGAGCGTCAGCGTGCCGTCCTGCACCACCACGTCGGCGGCGGCGCTGGTTCCGTTCAGGGTCGACACGCCGCCGACGTGGAACAGGATTCCGGCGCCGAGGTTGGCGTCGATTATGGCGTCCCCGAGGGCGTACTGGTTCGCCGTCAGCGTGCCGGTTCCGGCCAGGGCGCCTATCAGAACCGCGAAGTCGACGGTGTCGTCGAAGGCGCCCATGTCCAGGGTCGCCCCCGGGAACACCACGATCGTGCCGGTATCGGCGAGACGGTCCGAAGCGCCGAGGGACAGCGTCCCCCCCAGCACCAGCAGGTTTGCGGCGTCGCTGGTCCCGTTCAGCGTCGAGACGCCGCTGAAGTTCAACAGGTCCCCGCCGCCGAGGTTGGCGTTCACGATCGCCCCGTCCAGCTGGTACTCGACCGCCGTCAGCGTGCCGGTTCCGTTCAGGGTTCCGGCGAGCGCGGCGATATCGACAGTCTCGTCGAAGGCGCCCAGGTTCAGCGTGGCGCCGCTTGAAACGGCCAGCGTCGCGGTGTCCGCGATCCGATCGGAGGCGCCGAGCGTCAGCGAGCCGCTGATCACAGACAGCAGATCGGCATGGGACGCGCCGTTCAGGGTCGAGGCCCCGCCGACGACATAGGCCGAGCCGCCCGCGATGTCGGCGTTGACCGTAGCGCCGTCCAGCTGATGCTGGAGCGCCGTCAGGGTTCCTGTTCCGGCCAGGGTCCCGTTGATCGAGGTGACGTTGACTGTCTCGCTGAACGCCCCGAGATCGAACGTCGCGCCGACGGCGACCTGGAGGTCAGCGGTGTCGACGATCCGGTCCGAAGCGCCAAGGCGCAGGGTACCGCCGTCGACCACGACCAGATCGGCGTTCGAAGCGCCGGTCAGGGTCGAGACGCCGCCGACGTTGAACAGAAGTCCGGCGCCGAGGTCGGCGTACACCGCCGCCCCGTCCAGGGCGTACACGCCGGCCGTCAGGGCGCCCGGTCCGTTCAGGACGCCGTTGATATAGGCGTTGTCCACGGTTTCATCGAAGCCCTGGAGCTCGACCACGCCGCCCGCATTGATCAGCAGGCTGGAGCCATCGGCGAGAACGCCCGAAGCGCCAAGCCGCAGGATGCCGTCCACGACCGTCAGGCCGGTCGCGGTGTTGGCTCCCGTCAGCGACAGGTCATAGGCCGAGCCGATCGTCAGTCCGCCTGCGCCGCTGATGACGCCGTCGTAGGTTGTCGTTTGCGCGCCTGCGAGGGTCAGGCCGCCGCCGCCCAGATCGACGAAGCCCGATCCCGTCAGGGCGCCGATGGTTTCGTCGTTCAGCAGGGACAGGGTCCCGCCGACGGCGATATCGACAAAGGCGGCGTCATTGATCGCCGAGCCGCCCGAGACTGCGAGGACGCCGGCGTTCAGGGACCATGCGGCCGTCGCTGCGTCCGTGCCGGTCAGCGTCCAGGTCCCCGAGCCGTTCATGGCGCGGCTTTCGAAGTTCAGCACCTGGCCGATATCCAGCGAGCCCGCGCCCGAGCCGTCCAGCACGAAGGCGTCCACGCCGGCGCCGCCGTCGAGGGTCGCGGTGAAGCCGGCGGTGTCGACCAGGGTGACCGTGTCGGCGCCGTCGCCGGCGTTGAGCACGCCGTTCAGTGCGCCGGCCAGCGAGATCAGGTCATCGCCGCCGTTGGTCAGGACCGCGCCGTCGGTCGTCGATCCGGCGAGGAAGGTCAGGTTGTCGTCGAAGACGCCGACGCTCTCGACGGCGTTGACCGGGCCCGAGATTCCGCCCGAGCTGGTGAGGATCAGGGCGGCCAGCGAACGCACGCCGCCTTGTGCGCCGGTGATCGAGCCGGTGTTGGTGATTTCACCGCCGGCCTGCAGCAGCGCCCCGTAGCCGGCCGTGCCGGTGATCGTCCCGTCGTTGGTCAGGGTTCCCACGCCGGTGACGGACACGCCGTTCGTCGCGCCGGTGATCGAGCCGCCCGTCAGGTTGTCTACGGTCGTGGCGCCGTTGCCGAACACGCCTGATGCGGTCGTGCCGATGAGAATTCCGTCGTTGGTGAGCGCGCCGCCGCCGCTGACGAAATTCACGGCGTTGCCGCCGCGGATCGTGCCCGAGTTGACGACTGTCGCGCCGAGCCCGTCCAGGTACAGGCCCGCGCCCGTTCCGGTCGTCGTGATCTCGCCATTCGCCAGGTTGGTCACGCTGGAACCGGCGCCGAACAGCCGCACCGTCGAGGCCGCCCCGCCGCCCCGGATCAGGCCGCTGTTGGTCAGCGTGCCCGCGCCCTGGGTGTAGATGGCGTTGGAGCCCGACGTGATCGTCCCGGTGTTGGAGATCGCGCCGGTCCCGCCCGCATAGATGCCCGAGCTGTTGAAGGCGGTGTTCGTGGCGGCGATCACGCCGTCATTGGCCAGATCAAGGTTCTGGACAGCCACGACGGCGAAGACGGCGTTGATCGTGCCCGTCGCCGCATTGGTCAGCGTCAGGCCGCCGTTGGAGAGGACGCCGTTGCTGCCGGCCGTGATGGAGCCCGCGTTGTTGACCTCGCCATCGGCTCCCGTGAGGAAGACGCCGGTCCCGTTCTGGCTCTGGATCGTCCCGCCGGCGACGAGGTTCACCACCGAGTCCAGCCCGGCGAAGACCGCGTTCCCGTTGACGACCCTGACGTCCGAGAGGGTCGCGGTCGAACCCGCGCTGACGCCGACGCCGCTGGTCGCCGTGATTGCGCCGCTCAGGGTCGCGACCCCGTTGACGTTCACCGTTCCCGTGCCGCTGACGGCGTTGGTGAAATCGTGGTCGTCGGCGCGTGCGAAGGTGACCGACGAGCCGTTGGCCAGGACCACCGCGCCGGCGATCGAGCCCGCCGTCGCGCCGTCGCCGATCTGCAGCGTGCCGGCGTTGACGGTGGTGCCGCCGGTGTAGTCGCTGTCGCCCGCGAGGATCAGCGTGCCGAGATCGGTCTTCACCAGGCCGCCGGCCCCGGTCAGCGCCGAGGCGATGGTGGCCGTCCATGCGGCGCCGGGCGCCGTG
>NZ_JAKFEB010000144.1:0-17458 GCF_036677305.1 Brevundimonas sp.
TATGTCGTCTCCATCCTGTCCGATTTCGGCATCAGCCAGCAGTTGTTCCCGGCGATCCAGTACGCCGGCGGCGAGGGTCCCCAATGGGCCACCCCGCTGGTGCAACTGGTTCAGGACGCCGGAACCACGTCCTTCCCGCTGACCGGCACGTTCAACCTCGTCGCCGCCATCGGCATCGCCGCGGTCTGCAGCCTGCTGGTCCTCGGCGTCTCGGAATCGGCGAACATCAACAATGTCATCGTCGTCATCAAGATCATCGTGCTGCTGACCTTCATCGCGGTGGGCGTTCAGTACATCAATCCCGACAACTGGGTTCCCTTCATTCCCGAAGCGACGGGCCAGCCGGGCCAATTCGGTGTCGGCGGCATCTTCCGCGGCGCGGCCATCATCTTCTTCGCCTACGTCGGCTTCGAGGCGGTCTCGACCGCCGCGGCCGAGGCCAAGAATCCTTCGAAGGACGTTCCGATCGGCATCCTCGGCGCCCTGATCGTCTGCACGCTCATCTACATGGCGGTCGCCGCCGTCATGACCGGCGTGGTTCCCTACCTCGAACTGGCGAGCCCGGCGCCGGTGGCTGTCGCCATCGACCGCATGGGTCTGGAATGGGCTGACGTACCGCTCGCTGCGGCCCCCGGCGGGCAGCTGAACCTGATCGCCTTCCTGATCAAGATCGGCGCCGTCACCGGCCTGTCCTCGGTCATGCTGGTCCTGTGCTACGGCCAGACGCGGATCTTCTACACCATGGCCCGCGACGGCCTGCTGCCCAAGGCGTTCGCCGTCGTCCATCCGAAGTTCCGCACCCCGTGGATCGGCACCATCGTGCTGGGCATCCTGATCGCCATCGCGGCGGCCTTCCTGCCCATCTCCATCCTTGGCGACCTGGTGTCGCTGGGCACCGCGACGGCCTTCGCCATCGTCTGCCTCAGCGTCATCTTCCTGCGGGTCAAACACCCCGAGATGGAACGGCCGTTCAAGGTCCCGGGCGGCATCTTCACCGCCGTTCTGGGCATCCTGGCCTGCCTCTTCCTGGCCAGCCAGAACCTGATCCCGATGTTCCAGCATGCCGCGGAAGACAATCCGCTGCCTCTGATGCTGCTCGGCGGCTACGCCGCCGTCGGCGCGGTGATCTACATCGCCTACGGCTTCTGGCACTCCAAGCTGGCCAAGGGCATCGACATCACCGAGGACACCAAACTGTCCAGCCCGGCCGCCGCGCTGGGCGGCGATGTGGACAACATCAAGGAAGACTGATCCTCGCGATCAGACGGAAGGCAGAGGCCCGGGATCGCTCCCGGGCCTTTCGCTTTTGAGCGGTCTCGCCTAGAGGCTGTTCCCGACCTATGCGGATGTGGCGGAACTGGTAGACGCACTGGATTTAGGTTCCAGCGCCGCAAGGCGTGGAGGTTCGAGTCCTCTCATCCGCACCACCCTACTACTGACAGCCGTCATCCTCGGGCTTGACCCGAGGATCAGAGGTTGGGCCGGACTGTGCGCCGAAGATGGCCCCCGGCGGTGTCGGCGCGCATCCAGACACCGAGTAGCGGACGGTCTGATCCTCGGGTCAAGCCCGAGGATGACGGGTTGAAACGGAACAGAATGTTCTTGCTTTGTTCCCCTCCTTCGCTATCCTCGTCTCATGGCTGAAGCGGCGAAAGGACGGGGGGCTCGATCGAATGCGACGGGCCGGTTCGAGCCGGAAACCGTGCAGGCCTTCGACGACGGCTGGACGACCGACGACGCCGAGGCCGCGCCCCTGCGCACGACCCTCACGCCCGAACACGCCCGGACGATCATCGCGCGGAACACCAGTCCGGACATCGGTTTCGACCGGTCCATCAACCCCTACAAGGGCTGCGAACATGGCTGCATCTACTGCTACGCCCGTCCGTCCCATGCCTTCATGGGCCTATCCCCGGGCCTGGATTTCGAGAGCCGGATCTTCTTCAAGCCCGAGGCCGCGCGTCTGCTGGAGCAGGAGCTCTCAAAACCCCGCTACGTCTGCAAACGCATCCACATAGGCGGCAACACCGACCCCTATCAGCCGGTCGAGCGCGAGCTGAAATCGACCCGCTCAATCCTCGAGGTGCTGCAGCGGTTCCGGCATCCGTTCAGCATCATCACCAAGTCGGTGCTGATCACGCGCGACGCCGATATTCTCGGGGCGATGGCGGCCGAGGGTCTGGCCTCGGCCTGCGTCTCGATCACCACCCTGGATCGCGGCCTGGCCCGGGCGATGGAGCCGCGCGCCTCGACGCCGGCGAAACGGCTGGAGGCGATCCGCCGGCTGGCCGACGCGGGGGTGCCCGTGACGGTGGGGTTCGCGCCGGTCATTCCGGGATTGAACGACCACGAACTCGAGGCGGTGCTCGAGGCGGCGGCGAAGGCGGGCGCCGTGTCCGCCATGTACGTCACCCTGCGGCTGCCGCTCGAGATCAAGGATCTGTTCCGCGAGTGGCTGGCCGACGCCCGGCCCGAGCGCGCCGCGCGCGTCATGTCCCTGATCCGCCAGACGCGCGGCGGCCGCGACTACGATCCCGACTGGTCGCAGCGGATGAAGGGTGCGGGCCCGGTGGCCGAATTGATCGGCGCCCGTTTCCGCGCCGCCGTCAAACGCTACGGCCTCGATGCGCCGAGGAGACCGCTTGATGACAGGTGGTTCCGGGTGCCTGCAGACATGAAGAAGCAGATGGATTTGTTCGAATAGGAACCGGGCACAAATCTCTGCAGACCGTCTGCTTGCGGCAGGATTCCAGTTTTTCGCGCTCTACAGAATTAGACGGCCTGTTTCGGCAGCATCAACTTTAAAATGGTAAGATAAACAAGCAACGCCACCCCGACGGCTACACCAATATAAATTTCACTTTTGAAGAACAGATAAATGACGAGTAGAAGAGGTGACAGGTAATAGACGTAGTGTTTTACAAGCGCGCGCTGCCTGTCAACAAAGGTCTGTTTTTCCGAAGCCATGATTTTTCAACCGATAATAGCGGGGAACAAGAAGCAGGGCGCCGCACACGATACGGCGCCCCCTTCCAGTTAGTCCAGTTGCGTGATGATCAGGGCATGCCCGAAGCCGCTGGCCGCGCCCGCCAGAATGCCGACGGGACCTGCCCAGGCGCCCATCGCCATACCGATAATGGTGCCGACTGCGACGGTTTTCACATCGTCGTAGGTTGCCCCACTGACCTGATCGATCTGCGAATGCGTAAGTTCAAACATCGGTGTTTTCCTTAGTCCATTTTGTAGATGAGAACGGCGATCGCGCCGCCGGTCAGGCCGCCCACGGCGATACCAACCGGTCCGCCGATGATGCCGCCAAGCGTGCCTCCAAGTCCGGCGCCTATCAGAAAGGCGTCCTTCATGTCCCCGTCGCCGCCTGAGACCAGGTCGATCTCATCCAAATTCAATTCGCGCATGTCCACAGAAGCCGTCATTGCCTCCCCTTTCCACTAGACGTTGATTGCGATCTTTATCGCATGACGAGGTTGTATCCCGTTTCTGACGCGGTCAACCTCTGATCGCAATAATCTTCGATCATAGAGTGTGTGACTCCCTGGTAGCGCGAACCGGTTCTGCCCCGGTCAGCAGCAGCGGCCGACCGGGCGCTCGGCCGACCTTCGCCCGCGGCGGAAAAAGGGGCCGACAAGGCTGCAGTTGAGGAGGCCGAATCCTTCTCGCCAGCCGCCGGATCGATCGCACTGGCGACCAGATCGCGCCAGGTCGGGCAGGGTCAGGCCGACGACCTCCACCTTTCTCCATCGGGGCCGAGATGGGTCTCGGCCTGCCCCCACCGCCGCTTCGCCAGCCTCGTCGTCCCGTCTGATCACCGGCTGCGGCAGGTCCTGCCCGGGGCGAAGCCCCTCTGGCGCGCCTGCACACCATCCAGTGTCGCCACGGCGCCGGTGAAGGGTTTCAACCGGCTCGCGCCCTGACGATCTGACCGTGCACGGTTTCGCAATCGGGCCCGTCGTGGCATGGCTGTAACCGTCTAACGGGCGCTCCCTCTCTCCCCCGCCCCAGTAGCTTCAAGTTGCTTTTGAGTTGCGACCCGACGCGCGCTTTCGCGCGCGGGCCCCCTTGAAACCGGAGGCTGACATGGCCCGAACCATCGTCCTGATCCACGGAGCCTGGCTCAACTCCCGCGCCTGGGAGGGGTTCAAGGCGCGCTACGAAGCCAGGGGCTTCACCGTCCTGACCCCGGACTGGCCCTATGACGACCGCGCACCGGAGGAGCTTCGCGCCTCGCCGCATCCTGAACTGGCGCGCACCGGTCAGAAGGCGATTGTCGACCATCACGACCGGCTGGTCCGCGCCCTGCCGGAGCCGCCGATCCTGATCGGACACTCGTTCGGCGGGGTCATCGTCCAGCATCTGGCCGACCGGGGCCTGGGCGCCGCAGCCGTGGCCATCGACCCGGCGCCGACACCCGGCGTGCCGCTGGGACCGCATGCGATCAAATCCGCTCTTCCCGTGCTGTGGAATCCCTTCACCGGCGGCCAGCTCAAGGTGATGTCGCGCAAGCATTTCGCGACCCGCTTCGCCCAGACAGCGCCGCGCGATCAGGTCGACGCCCTTTACGACCGCTACGTCGTGCCCACAGCAGGCAAGGTCTATTGGGACGGCATCCTGAAGCCGGAGCCGATCCACTGGGCGAACCCGAAGCGGCCGCCGCTGCTGCTGATCGGCGGCGGCGTTGACCTGATCGCCGACGCCAGCATGACCCGCGCCATCTATGAAAAGCAGAAGCAGGCGCCGTCGGCGACCGAGCTGAAGATCTACCCCGACCGGTCGCACTGGACCGGCATCGACGCGGGGTGGGAAGAGGTGGCCGACCATGCGCTCGACTGGGCCCTTCGCCACGCGCTTGAGCGGCCCGCCTAGTCCTCGTCCGCCGCCGACGGATCGATGGCGCTGGTCACCAGATCGCGCCAGGTCGGGTCCGAGGCGTCGACCAGATCGACGTCCTCCATCAGGGCCACGGCCCCGCCGCCGTCGGGCAGGATCAGGCCCAGGACTTCCATCTCCTCGCCGTCGGGGCCGAGATGCGTCTCGGCCTGCACCGCCACCGCCGCCTGTCCGCCGTCGTCGTCCCACCAGATCACCGGCTGGGGCAGGTCCATGACGATCGGGCGCGGATCATCGGTGTCGCCCAGGGCGAAGACCGCCCGGCGCGCCTGTACGTCGTCCAGCGTGGCCACGGCGCCGGTGAAGGGCTTCAACCGGGTCCAGTCCTCGGCGTCGAAGCCGCCTCCGTCCTCGTTCGTGTCCTCATCGGGCAGGTCGTCGGTCATGGTCATCGCCTATCGTCTGAAAACGCCCACCAGTTCGACATGGGCCGACCACAGGAACTGGTCCACGGGCGTGACCCGTTCCAGCCGGAAGCCGGCGTCGATCAGGATGCGCGCGTCGCGGGCGAAGGTCACCGGATTGCAGGACACATAGACGATCACATCAGCCTTTGTCCCCGGCAGCTGCTTCGTCTGCTCGATCGCCCCGGCGCGCGGCGGGTCCAGGACCACGGCCTCGCAGCCGCGCAGGTCGTAGGGGGCCAGAGGCCGGCGGAACAGGTCGCGCGCCTCGGCGGTGATCTGTTTCAGGCCCCTCGCCGTCCCCATGCCCGCCTTCAGCGCCGCGATGCCCGGCGCCGAGCCGTCCGCGGCCAGCACCGGCGCCACAGACGCCAGAGGGAAGGTGAAGGTCCCGGCCCCGCAGAACAGGTCGGCGATCTTCTTCGCCCCGCGCACCGCCGCAACCGCGCGCTCGACCATGGCCGCCTCGGCCTCGGGCACCGCCTGCAGGAACCCGCCCGCCGGCAGGGGTACGGTCGCAGCGCCGAACAGGACCGTCGGCTGGCGCTCCATCATCAGGGTTTCGCCCGCCAGACTGAGCCGCGCGACATCCGCGGCGGCCGCCGCCTGTATCGCGCGCATCTGCCCGTCCCCCGACAGCCCGCCCGAGCGCCGCTCGACCCCCGTCACATCGACGTCCAGTCCGGTCAGGGTCCAGGTCACATGCAGGGTCGGGGCCGATTTCGGATGCTCCAGAAAGGGCGCGGCGATCCGCGCCAGCGCCGGAAACGCCGCCACGAGCCGCGAATCGGCCACCGGACAGGCGGCGACCTCCACCAGACGCCAGCTCTTGCGCGCCTTGAAGCCGAGCATGACGCGCCCGTCCTCGCCGCGCCGGGCGTGCAGGGCCAGCCGCCGCCGCGTTCCGGGCGGCACCGCGACCGTCGGCTCGACCTCCGTCTCGATCCGCTCGCGCGCCAGGGCGTGCCGCACCTGCTCGCGCTTCCAGTCCAGATAGGGGCCCGTCGCCCAGTGCTGCAACGAACAGCCGCCGCAGTCGCCATAGTGGGGCGAGACGGGCGCGACCCGCTCGGGGCTGGGTTCCAGAATCTCCACCGCCTCCAGCCGGCCGTCGCGCAGCTCTCCGCGCACCACCTCGCCCGGCAGGGTCAGGGGGGCGAACACGGGGCCGTCGGGCGTTTCGGCGATCCCGTCGCCCTGCCCGCCCACGCGCGCGATCGTCAGCGTTTCCGTCATGGACCGTTCCTAGAGGTTCCGACCGGCCCGGGAAACCTGAACGAAGATGAACGGCGCGCTCAAAAGCCGTTCAGCTTCACACGCCTATTCCTTGCCGACAGAAGCCCAAGGATCGACGCCCATGTTCGCCCGCCTGACCCTCAAGACCGCGACAGCCGCCACCGCCCTCGCGGCCGTGGGCGTCCTGCTCGCGCCGGCCGCGGCTTCGGCCCAGGCCTATACCTACCAGGGGGCGCAGAATTACGGGACCGGCTCCTACAACCAGCCGTACGACTACGACCAGTCCCGCTATGGCTATCAGGAGCCCTACCGCGACAGCTACGACCAATGCCGCGCGCAGCGCACCAGCCGTCAGGGCGGCGGCCTCGCCGTCGGCGCCACGCTCGGCGCAGTGGCCGGATCGCAGATGGCGGCCCGCGGTCGCCGCACCGAAGGCAGCATCCTGGGCGGCGTGCTCGGCGCCGTGGTCGGCGCGGCCGTCGGCGGCAGCTCGGCCCGCGACTGCGGCGAGGCCTACGGCCGGTACGACTACCGGTACGATGAGCCCCGTTACGGCGAGCAGTCGCAGTACGGCTACCCGTCGCAGTCGGGCTACCAGACCTATGACCGCGGTTACGAGACCTACGGTTCCGACCGCGCCTATCAGTCGGGTTACGGCCAGTCAGGCTACAGCCAGTCCGGTTACGGCCAGTCCGGTTACAGCCAGTCTTACGACCCGTACGGCTACGGCCGGTCGGGCGACCAGAACGGCTGCCGCACGGTCGAGGTCCGCAGCCGCGACTACAACGGCCGCGCTGTGACCCGCTACGAGCAGTCCTGCCCGAGCCGCTATTGAAATCACGGAATTGCGTCGCCGGTTTTTTTCAGCCCCCCTGTCGATCGGCGACGTGACGGAGACCGCCGGTGGAGAAATCCACCGGCGGTTTTTCCATGTTTGGGGCGTTTGTCCCCCCTCATGGGGAGGAAGATTCGCTCAGCTCCGCTTCGCCCAGAGCAGGTATTCGACGTTGCCGTCCCCGCCGGTGATCGGACTTTCGGCTGTCGCCTGGACGGCCCAACCCTGCGCCTCCAGCCATTCGGAAACACCGGCCAGCGCCGCCTGACGGACCGCGGGGTCCTTGACCACGCCCTTCTTGCCGCCCCCGGGGCCTGAAGCCTCGAACTGGGGCTTGACCAGGGTGACCAGGTCCGCCCCGGGCGCGGCCAGGTCCAGGGCGGCCGGCAGGACCTTGGCCAGGCCGATGAAGCTGGCGTCGCAGACGATCAGGTCGGGGGCCAGGGGGATCAGATCCGGCGTCAGGTTGCGGGCGTCGGTGTGCTCCAGATTGACGACGCGCGGATCGGCCGCGACCCGCGCATGCATCTGGCCCGAGCCGACATCGACGGCAAACACCCGCGCCGCGCCGCGCGACAGGCAGACCTCGGTGAAGCCGCCGGTCGAGGCGCCGACGTCCAGCACCGTCCGCCCCGCGACCGCGACGGGCCACAGCGTCAGGGCGTGATCCAGCTTCAGCGCGCCGCGTCCGACCCACTGATGGGCGTCGGCGTAGGCGACCACGGCGTCGTCGGACACCGTTTGCGAGGCGGCCCTCGCCGGCGCGCCGTCCACGGTCACCCCGCCCGCCTCGATCGCCGCCTTCGCCCGCGACCGGCTCTCCGCCAGACCGCGCGCGACCAGCAGCTGGTCGAGCCGGGTTTTCACCCCACCGCGTCCAGACGCGACAGGGCCGCCTGCAGCTTCGCCTTGCCGGCCTCGGCCTCGGCCAGTTTCTGACGCTGTTCGTCGACGACTTCAGGCGCGGCGCGATCCACGAAATTGGGGTTGCCCAGCTTCTTGTTCACATGGCCGATGTCGCTGTCGAAGGCGGCGATTTCCTTCGCAAGGCGGGACCGCTCGGCCGTCACGTCGATGATGCCGGCCAGCGACAGGGCCGCTGTGGCGCCGCCCGAGACAAAGGTCACCGCGCCGTTGGGCGCCGCATCCACCGTGTTCAACTCGCCGGCGCGACCCAGGGTCAGGATCAGGTCGCGGTGCCGCGCCATCCGCTCCGCCGTCGCCGCGTCGGGAGCCACGAAGGCCAGCGGCGGCTTGGCCGACGGCGGCACGTTCATCTCGGCGCGCAGCTGGCGGATTTCGGTGACCAGATCGACCAGCCAGCCGATCTCGGCCTCGGCGCCCGCGTCGATGAAGGCGTCCGGCAGCTCGGGCCAGGCCGCGCCGATCAGCGTGGGCTCGGCGCGCGCCGCGCCCTCTCCGGCCAGCTGGTCCCACAGCTCCTCGGTGATGAAGGGCATGACCGGGTGCATCAGCTTCAGCGTCTGATCCAGGGTCCAGGCCGTCATGGCGCGGGTCTCGGCCCTGGCGACCTCGTCCGAGCCCATGAAGACCGGCTTGGCCAGTTCGAGATACCAGTCGCAGAACACGTTCCAGACGAAGCGGTACAGGGCCGAGGCGGCGTCGTCGAAACGGCCGCCCTCGATGGCTTCGCTGACCGCGCGCTCGGCCTTCGTCAGCTCGCCGCGGATCCAGCGGTTGATCGTCTGGTCGACGGTCGCCGGGTCGAAGCCCTCGACGCGCCGCGCTTCATTCATCTGGGCGAAGCGCGCGGCGTTCCACAGCTTGGTGCCGAAGTTCCGATACCCTTCAATGCGTTGCCGCGACAACTTGATATCGCGTGTGCCCGACAGAATGGCCATGGTGAAGCGCAGCGGGTCTGCGCCCAGCTCGTCGATGATGCCCAGGGGGTCGATGACATTCCCCTTGGACTTGCTCATCTTCTGGCCCTTCTCGTCGCGGACGAGGCCGTTGATGATGACGCGTTTGAACGGGACCTCGTCCATGAAATGCAGGCCCATCATCATCATCCGGGCGACCCAGAAGAAGATGATGTCCGCCGCCGTGACCAGATCGCTGGTCGGATAGAAGCGGCGCAGGTCCTCGGTCTTGTCGGGCCAGCCCATGGTCGAGAACGGCCACAGGGCCGAGCTGAACCAGGTGTCCAGAACGTCCTCGTCCTGCGTCAGGACGACCTCGGAATCATAGTCCGCCATCGCCTGTTCGCGGGCGTCGGCCTCGGTCTCGGCGACATAGATCTCGCCGTTCGGGCCGTACCAGGCCGGGATGCGGTGGCCCCACCAGAGCTGGCGGCTGATGCACCAGGGCTCGATGTTGCGCAGCCATTCGAAATAGATCTTCTCGTACGACTTCGGCTCGAAGCCGGTGTCTCCCTGCTCCACCGCCTTGATGGCCGGCTGGGCCATGGTGTGGGCGTCGACGTACCACTGGTCCGTCAGCCACGGCTCGATGACCACGCCCGAACGGTCGCCGTGCGGGATGACGTGGCGGGTCTTCTCGATCTCCTTCAGCCAGCCGTCTTCCTCGGCGCGGGCGACGATGGCCTTGCGCGCGGCGAAGCGGTCCATGCCGTCGTATTCGGCGGGCACATCGGGCGTGTCGGCGGCGGTGATGCGGCCGAAGGCGTCCATGACGTTCAGCGCCGCCAGCCCGGCCCGCTTGCCGACCTGGAAGTCGTTGAAGTCGTGCGCGGGCGTGATCTTCACCGCGCCCGAGCCCTTGGTCGGGTCGGCGTAGTCGTCGGCGACGATGGGGATGCGGCGGCCGACGATGGGCAGGGTCACGAACTTGCCCACCAATCCCTCGTAGCGCGGGTCGTCCGGATGCACGGCCACGCCGGTGTCGCCCAGCATGGTCTCGGGCCGGGTCGTGGCGACCACGATGTAGTCGCGCGTCTCGTACTCGGTGGCCTGACCGTCGCCGTCCCAGGCGACCGGATGCTCATAGGTGACGCCGTCCGCCAGCGGATAGGCGAAATGCCAGTAGTGGCCGTCCATCTCGCGCTGCTCGACCTCGAGGTCCGAGATGGCGGTCTGGAAATGCGGGTCCCAGTTCACCAGCCGCTTGTCGCGATAGATCAGCCCGTCGCGATGCAGCTGGACGAAGACCTTGCGCACGGCCGCGTTCAGACCCTCGTCGAGGGTGAACCGCTCGCGGCTCCAGTCGCAGGAGGCGCCCAGCCGGCGCAGCTGCTGGACGATGGTCCCGCCGCTCTCGGCCTTCCATTCCCAGACCTTGGCCACAAAGGCGTCGCGGCCCATGTCGCGCCGTCCGACATTGCCCGCGGCGGCCAGCTGGCGCTCCACGACCATCTGCGTCGCGATGCCGGCGTGGTCCGTGCCCGGCAGCCACAGCACCGCCTTGCCCTTCATCCGGTGATAGCGGGCCAGGATGTCCTGCAGGGTGTTGTTCAGCGCGTGGCCGATGTGCAGCGAGCCCGTCACGTTCGGCGGCGGAATGACGATCGAATAGGCCTCGGCGGCCCCGTCGGTCTTCGGGGCGAACAGGCCGCTCTCCTCCCACTGCTTGTAGATGCGCGGTTCGGCGGCGGTCGGGTCGAAGGTCTTGTCGAGCATGGGGAGGGTCATTCTTTTGCCCTACCGCGACACGCGCCGCGTGTCGCTACATGAGGGCGTCGGACATCAAAGAGAAAGGGCGGCCCCGACTGGAGCCGCCCCGGAATGATCTAGCCTTGATCAGGTCGCAGGTGAAGCTAGCCGGCGGTGCGGGCGATGCGTTCGACTTCCTTGCGTACCTGGGTCTCGACGATGGCGGGCAGGTTGGCGTCCAGCCATTCCTTCAGCATCGGGCGCAGCAGGCCGCGCACCATCTCGTCGATGGTCGGGCCCGAAGGGAACTGGATGTCCGCCGGCTCGGGCTTCTTCAGGGTCGAGGCGAAACCGGCGAAGGCCGAGGCGGCGCTGGCGGCGGCGCTGTCGCCGACCAGGGGGTCGTAGGACGCCGTCGCCGCCGGATGGTCGGGCGATCCGGTCGCGACCGGCTCGGCATAGACCGACTCGCTGACGGGGAAGGGTTCGGGCTCGGGCTCGGGCTCGGCGGCGGAAACATCCAGATCGCCGATGGTTTCGGCGACGGGGGGCTCATAGGCCTCGGTCAGTTCCAGCACGTCCTCTTCGGCGGCCTCGGGCTCCTGCATGGACGGCGTCTCGTCCATCAGGGCGGGCGAAGGCGCGGCTTCCGCCCCGGCTTCAGGCTCGGGCGCGGCGGCGGCGGTCGCGGTTTCGGCGGGCGCGTCGTCCTCGGAGATGATCCGGCGGATCGAGGCCAGGATTTCCTCCATCGTCGGTTCCTGGGCGGCGGTCTGGTCGGTCATTTTCGAAACCCCGGGCGAATGGCGGCAGGGTCGGCGAACCGCTCCTGTACGGTTGTCGTCGCATCTCAGCCCGCTGGAATCAACGGGCGTTTTTCGCCTGAGCGGTTAACCTCCGGGATGAAAGTCGCCCGGCGGGAGACGCCGGCGATCTCAGTCGCGCGGAGCCGTCCGGACGACTTCCGACTTCAGCTGCGTATCGATCGGCGCGTCGGCGGCGTCGTTGGCCGGCATGATCGACGGCGCGGCGATCCGGTCGATCGACTCGATCAGGCCGTCCCACGGAAGGGCGCCGCGATTGCGCACGCGGTTGTAGTTGTCCGCCGGGTCATAGACCGGGATCGAGGCGTCCAGATCCGGACCTTCCAGCCGGCCCATGGCGGCCAGAAGATTGGCCTGGGCGACGTATTCGTTGCGGCGCGCGCTGGCCAGGGTGACCTCGGCGTTGCGCAGCTCCAGCTCCTGGTTCAGCACGTCCAGGGTGGTGCGCAGGCCGACCTGGGCCTCCTGGCGCACGCCCTCGGCGGCGACGGTGGCGGCGCGAACCGCCTCCTCGCCGGCCGTCAGCGTCGAACGCGCCGACAGGGACTGGGCGTAGGCGGAGCTGACCGACTGCAGCGTGGCGCGGCGTTCGCCCTCGACATTGATCTGGGCGACATTGGCGCGCTCGCGGGCCTGGGCCACGCGCGAGCTGTTCAGGCCGCCGGTGAACAGCGGCACCGACAGCGAGGCGCCCGCCTGGAAGGACTGGTTGTCGGCGATGTCGGCCGGGCTGCCGATGTCGTCGGTGTCGCCGCCGTAGGAGGCCGTCAGCCGGACCGACGGCAGGAATTCCGCCTTGGCCGCGGCCACATTGGCTTCGGCGGCCTGCAGGGTGTAGCCGGCGGCGCGGATGCTGGGGTTGTCCTGCATCGCCACGTCCAGGGCGGCGTCGAAATCGGTCGGCAGGTTCGGCAGGCCCGGCATCGGGGCCAGATCGCCGGGCGCCTGGCCGACGACGGCCGCATAGACGGCGCGCGACACGGACAGCTGGGCCTGGGCGTTGGCCAGATCCGCCTCGGACTGGGCCAGGCGGGCTTCGGACTGGGCCACGTCGGTGCGGGTGATCTCGCCGACCTCGAACCGGGCCGAGGATTCGTCCAGCTGGCGGCGCAGAACGCCGAGGTTGGACTGGCGGATGCGCAGGATGTCGCTGTCGCGGATCACGTCGGCATAGGCCTGGATCACCGAGGCCAGAACGGTCTGCTCGATCTCGCGCAGGTTCTCGCGGCCGGCCAGGATGTTGGCCTCCGCCGCGGTGATGCCGTGGCCGATCCGGCCGCCCGACCAGAGCGTCTGCGACAGGCCGAGCGAGGCGCCGGCGCTGGTGCCGTCTTCGGACGAGGCCGGCACATTGATGGTGGTGTCCGGCACGCCGTCGTTGTTGGTGTCGATTTCGCGCTGGCCGGCGGCCGTCTTGCTCCAGGCGTAGCCGCCGCGGGCCGTGATATCGAGTTGCGGCCGCAGGCCGGCGCGCGCCTGGACGATCGATTCGTCCAGCGCACGCTGGCTGGCGCGCTGGGCGAGAAGCGAGGGATTGGTCTGGTACGCCAGGGCCAGCGCTTCCTTCAGCGTCTCGGCCCACGCGGGGGCGGCGACGCCGGAGAGGATGGCGATAGCGGCCACCGAGGCCAGCGCGCGCGAACGTTTCAGCATTGTGGTCCTGAGCCCCAGGGCGCGGGGGAAGCACGCCCTTTGTATAGATAGGTCTGATGCGGGACGGTTTACCCTCGCGCCAGTTAAGTTTTTTTCACGCGCAGGTTCTGCGGATTCCGTCGCTCCCGCGCTACAGGGCGAAGGCGGGCTCCGGAGCCAGGTCCATGAGCACCGGCGGCGTCGAATCGAACAGCTCGCGGCGCGACACGCCCTGCTCGCCGCGGACGTAGAGGACCGCCTTGCCGACCGGGCCGCCGCGCTCGACGACCGCGAGCCGGCCGCCGACCTTCAGCGCCTTGAGCCAGGCCTCGGGCCGGGCCGGAACGGCCGCCTCGGAAACGATCAGATCGTAACCCTCGCCCGACGGGGCCGACAGCGGCGCGACCACGGTCCGGACGCCCTCCTCCGCCAGGACCGGGCCCGCGACGCCGAACACGGCGTCGTCGGCTTCCTGGGCCGTCACCGTCAGACCCATGCGCGCCAGCACCGCCGCCCCGTACGGAGCGGCGATCGCGAGAGCGGACTCGCCCGGTCTCGCATCGAGCGCCATCAGCAGCTTCGACAGGTCCCGGGCCATCATCAGCCGGCGTCCGCCCGCGATCTCCGGTTCGATCTCGGCATAGGCGGACCAGGCGCGGTCCTGCGGCAGGAAGCGCTCGCGCGGCACGGCCAGCAGCGCCGCCTGCAGCGCCCGGTCGGTGACGTCGTTCACGCGCACCTGGCTGTCGACCATGATCTTGCGGGCGGCGGCGAAATCCATGGGGCGGCGATCCTGCGACTGTGGGCGCCCGGCGACACGCCGGGAAATCTGGCGCGCTTATAGGTCTGTGCGTTGCGGGCGACAATCCGATCTGATAGCGAACGCCCCTCGCGATGGCGAGGTCGTCGAAAGACGGCCCAGGGCCTGATGGCGGAGTGGTTACGCAGAGGACTGCAAATCCTTGCACCCGAGTTCGATTCTCGGTCAGGCCTCCATCGCGATTTTCTTCAGAACCGTCAGACCGGCGCGGTGATCCAGCCGATCACTGTGGCCGCGCTGACCCCGGCCGTGACGATGGCCACCGCCAGCGCGAGGCGCGCATTGCGGTGGATGAAGACGAAAACGCCGCCAAACATGATGAAACCCTCCCCGGACGCCGCCAGAGCGACACAAGTCCCGCGGTTCATCAAGGTGTACAAAGCGTTAATCGCAATTCCGTGATCGTTTCACGCCTGTCGGGTGAAATGATGCAGCGCGATTCCACTGGCGACCGAAACGTTCAGGGAATCGAAGCCGCCCGACATCGGAATTCCCACCGGCCGGCAGCGTGAAATGACCTCCGGCGGCAGGCCCGGACCCTCGGGCCCCAGAATCAGGGCCACGCGGCCGCCCCGGGGCATGCGGTGCAGCGGCGTCTCCGCCCCCGGCGTCAGGGCCATGACCGAGAAGCCCGCCCGCTCCAGACCGTCGATCATCGCCGACGCCTCCAGGTCCGCGGCCATGGGCGTGCGCAGCACCGCCCCGACCGAGACCCGGATGGCCTTGCGGTAGAAGGGATCGCAGCAGGTCCGGTCCAGCAGCACCGCGCCGGCCCCGAAGGCGGCGGCGTTGCGGAACAGCCCGCCCATGTTGTCGTGGTTGCCGATGCCGCACGCCGCGACCACGACGGCGTCCGGCCCCAGGGGCGCCAGCTGCGCCTCCAGCGTCGCCGGTTCGGGCTTTCGGCCCAGGGCCAGGATGCCGCGGTGCAGATGAAAGCCGGCGATGGCGTCGAGAATCGGCTGGTCCGCGACATGGATCGGGACGTCGTCCGGGACGCGGGCGATCACCCCGGCCAGCCCTTCGACCCGTTTCGCATCCAGCAAAAGCGAAACCGGGCGGCACAGCGATTGCGGCGAGGCGAGGACGTTCAGCACCACCTCGCCCTCGGCCACGAACAGGCCCTGCCTGCCCGTCAGGTCGCGTTCCCTGATATCGCGGAAGCCCGCGATGCGGGGATCATGAGGGTCGTCGATGCGGATCACGGCCAAGATCGGATATTTCCCGTTGCGTCACTCTGACTCGCGCTGCTATAGCGCCCGCCTTCCCGAGAGGAAGTGTTCCGCGGTAGCTCAGTGGTAGAGCAGCCGACTGTTAATCGGCTGGTCGTAGGTTCGAATCCTACCCGCGGAGCCACTCTTTCCCCACCACAGCGCCAGACGAAAAAAAGCCCGACGCGAGCGCCGGGCTGAAGAAGTTCGGTGATGGTGGGTGTCCTCGAAGAAGGAAGACACCCTTCCGATGGATTGAATTGGTTAATCGGACGTAAACCCTGTTCAGACCGTGTCGGGCAGCCAGGTCGACTGCCGCGCGCCGTCCGCCCCGGTCCAGGCGACACGCCAGCCCTGCCCCGCCCGCTCCACCCTTGCGGCCGCGGAACCCGCCTCCCCCGGCCATGCGAAACGCGACGCGCCGACCTGTATCTCGTCGGGTCCGTCGGCGGATCCCAGCATCAGGCTCCAGCGGCCCTGCGCGTCCGGCGTGACCCGGATGGATTCCCCTGCGGCCTGCACCACGAGGGGCGTCGACGCAGCGGCCCGGCCGGACGCCAGACGCATGCGGCCGTCGCTGTCGACCGCGCCCAGGGCCGGCGCACGGTCCAGCCGCCGCGTCGGGCCGCCGGTCCGCAGGATGGCGATCGGCCCCCGGCCGCCGGCGACGATCAGCAGCCGACCGGGCGACGGCGCCGAATCCTGACCCATCTGGGTCTCGGGCCTGAGCCAGAGATCGCCCGCCGGGGCCGTCATGCGAATCTCGAACCGGCCTCGCCCGTCCGCCGCCGCCGCATAGGCCGCCCCCGAATCGCTGCGCAGCACCACGCGAGCCCCGGGCTCGGCCACGCCGGTGAAGATCAGGCTGGACGCCGCGCGCTGCACCCCCTGTATTTCGGGAGGCCGACTCCAGCCCGCGGCGGCGCTTTCGACTCCGGCGGGCGCTTCCGGCGTCGTCGGCGGCGAGCAGGCTGCGGTCAGCGCCGCCAGAAGCGCCGCCAAACCCGCCTTGCCGAACATGGCCCGTTTCATCGCGTCCATCCGACCGCTAGGAGTGTTCCCCCAGATAGCGCGCCCGGGGGGCGGCTGTCTCCCATCGTTCCCGAGGCCCCATGTCTTCGCCTGTCATTCAGCCCTTCGACGGAAAGTCCGTCTGCCTGTTCTGCGGTTCGTCGGACGCCTCCGATCCCGCCTACACCGAGGCCGCGCGCGCCTTCGGGGAGCAGACGGCGCATGCAGGCTGGCGTCTGGTCTACGGCGGGGGCGGCGTCGGCCTGATGGGCGCCTCGGCGCGGGGGGCCCATGCGGCCGGCGGCCGGGTGCTGGGCGTCATGCCCGGCTTCCTGCGCAGCCGCGAGCGGCTGTTCGACGAGGTCGAGACGATCGTCGTGCCGTCGATGCACGAGCGCAAGACGATCATGTACGACCAGTCGGACGCCTTCGTGGTGGCCCCCGGCGGCGTCGGCACGCTCGAGGAAGTGATCGAGGTGCTGTCGTGGAAGCGGCTGGACCTCCATTCCAAGCCCGTCATCTTCCTGAATCTGAACGGGTTCTGGGAACCGCTGCTGGCCGTCATGGACCACAGCATCGAGTCCGGCATGACGCCGGCGAGCTTCCGCCAGGCCTGGGTCGTCTGCGACACGGTCGAGGCCGCGATCGACGCGATGAAGGGGGCGGACGCCATGCCGCACTTGAAACATGATCATCGATAAGTAATCACTGGTCAGTCAGCTGGCGTCCGTGCGTCTCTTTTGGAAACGCGCCTTGACAGTTTCGTAAAACAACGGACACTGGCCCCGCGGGAACGATGGTCGTTTCCGCCTGCCCGGAGACCTCCCCCATGCGTGCTCTGCTTATCGCCGCGGCCCTGTTCGTCGCCGCCCCCGCCGTCGCCCAGGCCCCGGCGTCCAGCGCCGTTCTGGCCGACGCGTCCAAGGCCCCCGCCTCCGCCACCATCATCGACGGCGCCTCCTGGCGCTGCACCGGCGGCTCCTGCACCGCCAGCGGCGGCGCCAACCAGCC
>NZ_JAKFEB010000145.1:0-18739 GCF_036677305.1 Brevundimonas sp.
AGAATGGGCGGCCCGTCGCGGGCCAGTTGATCAAGCCAGGGCAGGATGTCGCCGCGACGGGCGCCGTCCAGTCCCGCCAGCGGCTCGTCGAGAATCAGCAGGCGAGGCCGGGTCAGCAGGGCGCGTCCGATCGCGACGCGGCGGGTCTCGCCGCCCGACAGCGCGCCCGGAGAGCGCTCCAGCAAGGCCTCCAGCCCAAGCCGGGCCGCCGCCTCGTCCAGTTCGGGATGACGGTCGCCCGCCCGGCGCGCGCCGTACAGCAGATTGTCGCGCACGGTCATATGCGGAAACAGCCGCGCGTCCTGGAACACATAGCCGATGCGCCGCCTCCAGGCCGGAACCGACACGCCGTGGTCGCTGTCAAAAAGCACCTGCCCGTCCAGCGCCACCCGACCGCGGACGGGACGGATCAGACCGGCGACCAGCTCCGCGACCGTGGTCTTGCCGGCTCCCGAGCGGCCGAACAGGCAGGTGATGCGCGCGTCGCTCGAAAAGGCGACCTCGAGCGAGAAATCGCCGCGGGCGATATGGGCGGACACCTCCAGCATCAGCGCGCGCCTCCGATGCGACGCGTCGCGGCCCGGGCGCCCCATTCCGAGATCAGCAGGGCGCCGACCGACACCCCGACCGAGATCAGGACCAGCCTCAGCGCCGCCGCCTCGCCGCCAGGAACCTGGGTCAGGCTGTAGATGGCGAGCGGAAGGGTGCGCGTCTCCCCGGGGATGCTGGCGACGAAGGTGATCGTGGCGCCGAACTCGCCGAGCGACTTGGCGAAGGCCAGGACCGTCCCGGCCGCGACTCCGGGCAGGGCGAGCGGAAGGGTGATGGTCAGGAAGCGAACGAAGGGCCTCGCTCCCAGGGTCTCGGCCGCGCGTTCGATCCGCGGATCGACCATGTCGAACGACAGCCGCACCGCCCTGACCAGCAAGGGAAAGCCCATGACCGCGGCGGCCAGCGCGGCCCCCGTCCAGTCGAAGGCGAAGACGATTCCCGTCGGCTCGAGCAGGCGCCCCAGCGGACCGCTGCGACCGAACAGCAGCAGCAGGGCGTAGCCGGTCACGACCGGCGGCAGGATCAGGGGCAGATGGGTGAGGCCGGACAGCAGGGTCTTGCCGGGGAAGTCGGCGCGCGACAGCAGATAGGCCAGGGCGACGCCCGGCGGCAGGCTGAACAGGGTGGCCGTCGCCGCAACCTTCAGCGACAGGCCGATGATCTGCTGTTCCTCGGGGGTGAGCGCGAACATCGCGGCCGCTCAGACGCGCGCGGGAGCGAAGCCGAAACGCCGGAACAGGGCCTGTCCCTCCGCTCCGGCCAGGACATCCAGAAAGGCCCGCGCGCCCTCGGGGTCGCCGGCCCTGTCCCGTCGTCGAACCGGCGCGCCCGGATAGACGATCGGCGCATGGCTGGCCGCGGGAAAGGTCGCCGCCACCCGCACCCGCGGCTCGACGCGGGCGTCGGTCGCATAGACCACGCCGAGCGGGGCTTCGCCGCGCGCCACCAGGGCCAGGGCCGCCCGGACATCGGCGACCGGCGCCAGACGGTTCCTGACTTCGGGCCACAGGTCCAGGCGGGTCAGGGCCTGCTGGCCATAGCGGCCCGCCGGCACGGCGGCCTCAGCCAGGGCCAATCGACCATCACCCAGCCGGGCGGCGAATGCGTCCGGCGCGGCCAGGTCCACCGCGCCGCCGGACGCGGACGCCGGAGCGATCAGGACCAGACGATTGGCGGCGAGATCCCGGCGTGCGGACGCCTCGATCAGACCGCGTTGATCCAGCCAGTCCATCCAGGCCCCGTCGGCCGAAATGAACAGGTCCGCCGGAGCGCCCTGCTCGATCTGGCGCGCCAGCTGGGCGCTGCCGGCATAGGTCGCCCGCACGGTCTGGCCGGAGCGCCGCCGATAGTCGGCGACGGCGGCGTCCAGCACTTCTCGAAGACTGGCCGCCGCGAACAGATCGATCGGCGAAGACCGCGCGGGACGCCGGGGCGCGCAGGCGGCCAGGGCCGTGGCCGCGAGCAGCATCAGCCCGGTTCGCCGTCCGAAGCCCGCCTCCGCCTTCGCCATGGATCACACCTCCATCAGGACCGGTCCGCCCGCCCTGCCGTCCCGGTTAGCACGGCCGGCCCGTCAGCCGTACAAGGGCCGACAGGACCGCACTTGATCTTCATCAAGGCCGCCGGGGCCCCGCGTCATAGGGTGCAGCGGGACGACCGGCTAACAATCCCCTCGAGTTCGCTCCGAGCGGTCAGACCTACAGCGACGCCACGGTCCGGCAGCCGGATCCGCAAGGATCGAGGGCGGCGGGAGAAATCCCGCCGCCTCCCGTGTCTGGAAAGGAGCCTCCATGGCGCTCGACGCCGCCCCCCTGGCCGACGGCTTCGGTCGCCGGTTTCACTACCTTCGCCTGTCGGTGACGGAGGTCTGCAATTTCAGTTGCACCTACTGCCTGCCGAACGGCTGGAAGAAGACCGGCCCCCTGTCCTTCCTGACGGTCGAGGAGATCGGTCGTCTGGTGGCCGGGTTCTCCGGCCTGGGGCTCAGCAAGGTTCGGTTGACGGGCGGCGAGCCCACCGTCCGCAAGGATTTCAACACGATCATCCAGACGGTCGCGGCGGCGCCCGGCGTGGCCAAGGTCGCCATGACCACGAACGGCTGGAACCTGGCCCGCCACACCGCCGAGTGGCGCGCTTCCGGCCTCAGCCACATCAATGTCAGCATCGACTCGATCGATCCGGAGACCTTTCACAGGATCACCGGCCACGACAAACTCAATCAGGTCCTCTCGGGCCTGGACCTGGCGCTGGCCGAAGACTTCACGGCCGTAAAGGTCAATGCCGTCCTGCTGCGCGAGACGGCCGAGGCGGGCTTCGACGCCTGGGCCCGCTTCGTCCGCGATCGGCCCCTGGCCGTTCGCTTCATCGAACTGATGAAGACGGGGGACAATGACGACTATTTCGCCCGCCATCACGTAAAGGCCCAGGGTCTCCGCGACTGGCTGGAGCGGAACGGCTGGACACCCGCCCCGCGCGCCTTCGACGCCGGCCCGGCGCTGGAATATCGTCATCCCGACCACGCGGGCGCCATCGGGCTGATCGCCCCCTATGCCCCGGGCTTCTGCGACAGTTGCAACCGGCTGCGGGTCACCGCGCGGGGCAGGCTGCGCCTGTGCCTGTTCGGCGACGGCGGCGTCGACCTGCGCGATCTGCTGCAGGATGACGACGACCGCGAGGCGCTGACAGGGCGCATCGTCACGTCCCTCGGAGGCAAGTCCGCCGGCCATTCCCTCGCCGTGGGCCGGTCGGGCGACCTGCGAAACCTGGCCCAGCTGGGAGGCTGATCAGCCGCCGACGACGCCGAGGACGCGGCCCGTCTGGGTGGTCCACCGCTCGCTCTCGGCCTTGCCGACGACGCCGGACGCGGGCGGCATGTGATTGTCGATCAGCGGGTGCGGACGCGCCAGCCGCTCGAGAGCCTCGGGACGGCCGAGGCTGACCTCCGCGCCGTGCACGGCGACCCCGTAGCTGGACAGGCTGGCGAAGGCTCGGGACAGGTTTTCCGGAGACATGCCCAGCAGGGAGGCCAGCACCCGTTTCTCCTGCGGCAGGATGATCGGATCGCGCATCCCCTGACGGACCCTTTGGGTGATCAGATAGTTGGCCAGCCGCTCGACGCCGCCCCGAAGCTTCTGGTTCTTCACGGCCCGGACGAGACCGCGGTAACAGCCCGAAAGCTCCTGGGCCACGGCGAAACTGAACTGGGCGTCCTGTCGCATGGTGCGGCGAAGGGCCTCGCCTGAAAGCATGAGGATTTCGGACCTCTCCAGCGTCCGGGCCGACATCAGGGCGTCCGCATCCAGGACAACCGCAGCCAGGATGAAGGTGGAGACCGGACGCAACAGCGCCAGGGTGGTCTCTTTTTCCTTCCACGAACCCTGGAGTTCGACCGCGCCGTCCAGCAGCACATAGAGGAAGTCGACGGGGTCGCCCTCCATCAACAGGGTCGTGCCCGCGGGGAACCGCTGAAGGAAGGCGCCGGCGGTAACGTCCCGGAAGACTTCGGGTGAGGCCCGCGAGAACAGCGGCAGGGCTTTTACGCGGTCAAGATCCGCGGCGCGCATGGTCATCAGGCTTCCTCCTGGTCACAGCCGATCCCGGGCGCCTCGTCTGTCCGCGTTCGCTACACACAACCGCCACCCCGGTTCACCAGAACACCCCGATTGATGAATATCAATCGCCAGCAGCAAACTCGACAAATCCGGGACCGGCATAGGTCGATTTACTAAGAGCGTTCTGTATCGATCAGGATTCTGGCCCAACTCTACAAAGACTTCAATTGACAAGCATCAAATAGCGACTGTCGGACGCAGGCTAGGACTCCCCGGGACGGCGCCCCGCTAACGGGGCCGCCCATGGAGCATGGTCGGGTGGTATCCGCTTCCGAAACCTCAGCGCCGGGCGCCGGATCCGCCCTGTGGGTCAGCACCTTCGCCTTCACAGCCTGCTTCGCGGTGTGGACGATCTTCTCGATCATCGGCGTCCAGATCAAGGCGGACCTCGGCCTCACCGAAGCGCAGTTCGGTCTGCTGGTCGGGACGCCGATCCTGACCGGATCGCTGGTGCGGGTCTTCCTTGGCGTCTGGACCGAACAGTTCGGCGGGCGCCGGGTCAATCTGATCGTCATGGCCCTGGCTGCGGCGGCGACCTTCCTGCTGTCCTACGCCCAGTCCTACCCCCAGTTCCTGATCGCGGCCCTCGGCGTCGGCATGGCGGGCGGAGCCTTCGCGGTCGGGGTCGCCTATGTTTCGAAATTCTATCCGGCCAGCCGGCAGGGAACGGCGCTGGGCGTCTTCGGCGCGGGCAATGTCGGCGCGGCGGTGACCAAATTCGCGGCGCCCTTCGTCATGCTGGCGCTTGGCTGGGAAGCAGTGGCCCAGATCTGGGCCGGGGCGCTGCTGGTCATCGCCATCCTGTTCTTCCTCCTGACCCGCGACGAGCCCCAGTTGGTCGAGCGCCGCCGCACGGGTGAGAAGCCGGTGGCCGCGTGGCTGCAGCTGGCCCCCCTCAAGGACCTCCGGGTCTGGCGTTTCGCCCTCTACTATTTCTTCGTCTTCGGCGGGTTCGTGGCCCTCGCCCTGTGGCTGCCGCACTATCTGACCGGGGCCTATGGCGTGGGCATCGGCGTGGCCGGAATGCTGGCCGCGGCCTATTCGATTCCCGGCTCGCTGTTCCGGGTGTTCGGGGGCTGGCTCTCCGACCGGATCGGCGCCCGCAAGGTCATGTATCTGACCTTCATCATCAGCGTCGTCTGCGCCTTCATCCTGGCCTATCCGGCGACCTCCTATGTGGTCGACGGCATCGACGGGCCCATCCGTTTCCGCCTGGCGATGAGCCTGCCGGTCTTCACCGCGATCGTCTTCGTGCTCGGCTTCGCCATGAGCCTGGGCAAGGCGGCCGTCTACAAACACATCCCCGTCTACTACCCCGACCATGTCGGCTCGGTCGGCGGTCTGGTGGGGATGATCGGCGGCCTGGGCGGCTTCATCCTGCCGATCGTCTTCGGCGTCCTCAATGACCTGACCGGGGTCTGGACCAGCTGCTTCATGCTGCTGTTCCTGCTGGTCCTCGCCGCTCTCGTCTGGATGCATTTCGCCGTCCGCCGGATGGAGCATCAACGCTCCCCGTTGCTGGCGACCCTGCCCGAATTCCCCGAGCTGGCCGGCGTCGGTCCCGACAGGACCGCCGCCGCCTCCCCCACCCGTTCGCACTAGAGAAAGAGGCGCATGTCCCGTCACGTTCTGCACGACTGGCGACCCGAGGAGCCGGCGTTCTGGGCCTCTACAGGCCAGCGAATCGCCCGCCGCAACCTGTGGATTTCGATCCCGAACCTGCTGCTCGCCTTCTCCGTCTGGATGCTGTGGTCGACGGCGGCGACCCGGCTCAACATGGTCGGCTTCCGGTTCTCCACCGCTGAACTGTTCTGGCTGACGGCCCTGCCCGCGCTGTCCGGCGCGACCCTGCGGATATTCTACAGCTTCATGGTCCCCATCTTCGGGGGCCGCCTGTGGACCACGCTCTCGACCCTGTCCCTGGCGATCCCCGCCATCGGCATCGGCGTCGCGGTCCAGAGCACCGACACCCCCTATCCGGTGTTCGTCATCCTGGCCCTGCTCTGCGGCCTGGGCGGCGGGGCCTTCGCCTCGTCGATGGCGAATATCGGGTTCTTCTTTCCCAAGGTCGAGAAGGGCAACGCCCTGGCGTTGAACGCGGGGTTCGGCAACCTGGGGGTCAGCGTACTGCAGTTCACGGCGCCGCTGGTCACCGGCCTCGCCCTGTTCACGCCGCTGTTCGGAGCCCCGCAGACCTACGTTGAAAACGGCGTCCAGCACCAGGTCTGGCTGCAGAACGCCGGCTTCGTCTGGGCGCCGTTCATCCTGATCGCCGCCGCCGCCGCCTGGTTCGGCATGAACGACGTCGCCTCCGCGCGGGCCTCGTTCCGCGAGCAGGCCGTGGTGTTCAAGCGCAAGCACAACTGGCTGATGTGCTACCTCTACATCGGCACCTTCGGCTCGTTCATCGGCTTTTCGGCGGCCTTTCCCCTGCTGGGCAAGACGCTCTTCCCCGACGTCAACATCCTGCAGATCGCCTTCCTGGGCCCCCTGGTCGGAGCCGCCTCGCGGGCGATCACGGGCTGGGTCTCGGATCGCCGGGGCGGCCAGAACGTGACCCAGGTCGTCTTCTACGCCCTGATCGTGGGCGTGCTCGCGGTGCTCTACAGCGTCGGCGCCTTCGGCGGCGAACCGGCGTTCAGCCTGTTCTTCGCCAGCTTCATGTGGCTGTTCTTCTGGACCGGCGTCGGCAACGCCTCGACCTTCCAGATGATCCCGGCCCTGGTGCGGGCTGACATGCCCCGCCTGCTGCCCGGCGCCGGCCCGGCCGAGCGGCTGAAGGCGTCGGAGCTGGAATCGGCCGCCATCGTCGGCTTCTCCTCGGCCATCGGCGCCTATGGCGGCTTCTTCATCCCCCTGGCCTTCGCCAACTCCATGAAGGCCACGGGCGGGCCGATGACGGCCCTCTACATCTTCCTGCTCTTCTACATCACCTGCGCCGCCGTGAACTGGGTGTTCTACGCCCGCCGGCGCTCGATCCTGAACCTCTCTCCGAAATCGGCGGCCTGATCATGAGCCACACCCTGGACCGTCTCGCCTTCTTCACGCGCAAGACAGAACTGTTTTCCGACCGCCACGGCGTCATGAACGACGAGGACCGGAGCTGGGAAGAGGCCTATCGGAACCGCTGGCGCCACGACAAGATCGTGCGCTCGACCCACGGCGTGAACTGCACGGGCTCATGCTCGTGGAAGATCTACGTCAAGGGCGGGATCGTCACCTGGGAGACCCAGCAGACCGACTATCCCCGCACCCGGCCGGACCTGCCCAACCACGAACCGCGCGGTTGCGCGCGCGGGGCCAGCTACAGCTGGTATCTCTACTCGGCCAACCGGGTGAAATATCCGCTGGTGCGCTCGCGCCTGCTGCGGGTGTGGCGCAAGGCGCGCGAGACGCTGGAGCCGGTGGCGGCCTGGGCCTCGATCCAGAACGACCCCGCCGCCCGCAAGTCCTACATCAGCATGCGCGGGGCCGGCGGCTTCGTGCGGGCGGACTGGGAAGAGATCACGGAGATCATCGCCGCCGCCAACGCCCATACGGTCAAACGCTGGGGGCCTGACCGGGTGTTCGGCTTCTCGCCGATCCCGGCCATGTCGATGATCTCCTACGCGGCCGGCGCCCGTTACCTGCAGCTGCTGGGCGGCGTCACCGGCTCCTTCTACGACTGGTACTGCGATCTGCCTCCCGCCTCGCCCCAGACCTGGGGCGAACAGACCGACGTGGCCGAGAGCGCCGACTGGTACAATTCCAGCTTCATGCTGCTGTGGGGCTCGAACGTTCCGCAGACCCGCACGCCGGACGCGCATTTCTACACCGAGGCCCGCTACCGCGGGGCCAAGTCGGTGGTCATCTGCCCCGACTATTCGGAAGCCTCGAAATTCTCGGACCTGTGGCTGCCGGTCAAACAGGGCACCGACGCGGCCCTGGCCATGGCCTTCGGTCACGTGATCCTCAAGGAGTATCACGTCGACAGGCAGGTGCCGTATTTCCGCGACTACCTGCGCCAGTACAGCGACCTGCCGATGCTGGTCCGGCTCGTGCCCCAGGAGGGCGGCTATGCGCCCGAGCGGCTGGTCCGCGCCTCGGATTTCGTCGGCGATCTCGAACAGGCCAACAATCCCGACTGGAAGACGGTCGCCATCGACGAGGCCACCGGCGAGATCGTCGTGCCCAACGGTTCGATCGGCTTCCGCTGGGGCGAGGACGGTCGCTGGAACCTGGAGGAACGCGACGCCGCGGGCCGCGAAACCACGCTGAAGCTGGGCCTCAAGGACGCCCATGACGAGGTCGCCGGCGTCCGTTTCCCCTATTTCGCCAACACCGCCAGCAACGGCTTCGCCTCCACCGACCACCCCGATGTCCTGACCCGCAACGTGCCGGTCCGGCGCGTGAAGCTGAAGGACGGGGAGGCCCTGGTCGCCTGCGTCTACGACCTGTTCCTGGCCAACTACGGCGTCGACCAGGGCTTCGGCGGCGACTGCATGCCGGACTCGTTCGACGACCTTCAGCCCTATTCGCCGGCCTGGGCCGAGGCCATCACCTCGGTTCCCCGGGACCAGATCATCGCCACCGCCCGCGGCTTCGCCACCAACGCCGAGAAGACCAACGGCAAGTCGATGGTGATCATCGGCGCGGCGATGAACCACTGGTTCCACATGGACATGAACTACCGCGGCGTCATCAACATGCTGGTGATGTGCGGCTGCGTCGGCCAGTCCGGCGGCGGCTGGGCCCACTACGTCGGCCAGGAGAAGCTGCGGCCGCAGACCGGCTGGGCCCCGCTGGCCTTCGCCACCGACTGGATCCGTCCGCCCCGCCAGCAGAACTCCACCTCCTTCTTCTACGCCCACTCCGACCAGTGGCGGTACGAGACGGTGGGCATCGACGAACTGCTGTCGCCGACGGCCCCCGAGGGTCCGTGGAAGGCCTCGATGATCGACTTCAACGTCCGGGCCGAACGGATGGGCTGGCTGCCCTCCGCCCCGGCGCTGAAGAGCAACTCGCTGGAGCTGGCCGCGGCCGCCGAGGCGGCGGGCGTCGACGCCAGGACCTTCACCGTCGACGGACTGAAGGACCGATCTATCGAACTGTCCTGCATGGACCCGGACGACCCGGCCAACTGGCCGCGCAACATGTTCATCTGGCGCTCCAACCTGCTGGGCTCCTCGGGCAAGGGCCACGAGTATTTCCTCAAACACCTGCTCGGCGCCTCGCACGGCGTGCAGGGCAAGGACCTGGGCGAAACCGGTCAGGTGAAGCCCGTCGACGTCGTCTGGCATGACGAGGCGCCGGAGGGAAAACTCGACCTGCTGGTGACGCTCGACTTCCGTATGTCGACCACGGCGGTCTACTCCGACATCGTTCTGCCGACGGCGACCTGGTACGAGAAGAACGACCTCAACACCTCCGACATGCACCCCTTCATCCACCCGCTGTCAGCGGCCGTGGACCCGGCTTGGGAGTCGCGGTCGGACTGGGACATCTTCAAGGCCATCGCGAAGAAATTCTCCGCCGTCGCGCCGGAAGTCCTGGGGGTGGAGAAGGACGTCGTCCTTACGCCGATCCAGCACGACAGCCCCGGGGAAATGGCCCAGCCGCTGGAGGTGCGGGACTGGTACCTCGACGAATGCGAGGCGATCCCGGGCAAGACCATGCCCCAGATCACGGTGGTCGAGCGCGACTACCCCAACCTCTACAAGCAGTTCACGGCGCTCGGCCCGCTGCTGGCCAATGTCGGCAATGGCGGCAAGGGCCTGGGCTGGAACACGGCCCACGAGGTCGACGAGCTACGGGCCCTGAACGGGGCCGTGCTTGAGCCCGGCCTGACCGAAGGCATGCCCAGCATCGATACGTCGATCGACGCCTGCGAGACGATTCTGATGCTGGCGCCGGAAACCAACGGCGAGGTGGCCGTGAAGGCCTGGGCGGCGCTGGAGAAACAGACCGGGCGCGACCACATCCACCTGGCCCTGCCCAAGGAGGACGAGAAGATCCGCTACCGCGATCTCCTCGCCCAGCCGCGCAAGATCATCTCATCGCCCATCTGGTCGGGCATCGAGAGCGAGAAGGTCTGCTACAACGCCGGCTACACCAATGTGCATGAGCTGATCCCCTGGCGGACGCTCACGGGCCGGCAGCAGCTCTATCAGGATCACCTGTGGATGCGGGCCTTCGGCGAGGCGCTGTGCGTCTACAAGCCGCCGGTGGACCTCAAGACCACGCACGTGAAGGGCCTCAAGCCCAACGGCGAGACCGAGATCGTTCTGAACTTCATCACGCCGCACCAGAAATGGGGCATCCACTCCACCTATTCCGACAATCTGCTGATGCTGACGCTCAACCGCGGCGGCCCGGTGGTCTGGATTTCGGAGACGGACGCCCGCAAGGCCGACATCGTCGACAACGACTGGATCGAGGTCTTCAACGCCAACGGGGCCCTGACGGCCCGGGCCGTGGTCTCCCAGCGGATCCGTGAAGGCACGACCTTCATGTACCACGCCCAGGAGAAGATCGTGAACACGCCGGGGTCGGAGATCACCGGACGGCGCGGCGGCATCCACAACTCGGTCACCCGCACGGTGCTGAAGCCGACCCACATGATCGGCGGCTACGCCCAGCTGGCCTACGGCTTCAACTACTACGGAACCGTGGGCTCCAACCGGGACGAGTTCGTCGTCCTGCGCAAGATGAAGACGGTCGATTGGCTCGATGAGCCGCTCGAAGCGAAGGAGTTCGGCCAATGAAGATCCGCGCACAGATCGGCATGGTGCTGAATCTCGACAAATGCATCGGCTGCCACACCTGTTCGGTGACCTGCAAGAACGTCTGGACCAGCCGCAAGGGCGTTGAGTACGCCTGGTTCAACAACGTCGAGACCAAGCCGGGCATCGGCTATCCCAGGGAGTGGGAAAACCAGAAGAAGTGGAACGGCGGCTGGCGGCGCAAGGCCAACGGCAGGATCGAGCCGCGCATGGGCGCCAAGTGGCGCATCCTGGCCAGCATCTTCGCCAACCCGGACCTGCCCGAGATCGACGACTATTACGAGCCGTTCGACTTCGACTACGGCCATCTGCAGACGGCCCCGGAGATGAAGCATTTCCCCACCGCCCGCCCTCGCTCGCAGATCACGGGCAAGCGGATGGAGAAGATCGAATGGGGGCCGAACTGGGAGGAAATCCTCGGCGGCGAGTTCGCCAAGCGGTCCGAAGACGCCAATTTCGAGGGCGTCCAGAAGGAGATCTACGGCCAGTTCGAAAACACCTTCATGATGTACCTGCCGAGGCTGTGCGAGCACTGCCTCAACCCCACCTGCGTGGCCGCCTGTCCTTCCGGCGCGATCTACAAGCGCGAGGAGGACGGCATCGTCCTCATCGACCAGGACAAGTGCCGGGGCTGGCGGATGTGCGTCTCGGCCTGCCCGTACAAGAAGATCTATTACAACTGGGACTCCGGAAAATCGGAGAAATGCACCTTCTGCTTCCCCCGCATCGAAGTCGGCCAGCCGACCGTCTGTTCGGAGACCTGCGTCGGCCGCATCCGCTATCTGGGCGTGCTGCTCTATGACGCCGACCTGATCGAGGCGGCGGCTTCGACCCCGGATGAGAAGGACCTCTACCAGGCCCAGCTCGACATCTTCCTCGATCCCCACGATCCGGCCGTCATCGCCCAGGCCCGGGCCGACGGCGTGCCGGAAGCCTGGCTCGAGGGGGCGCGGCGCAGCCCGGTCTACAAGATGGCGATCGACTGGAAGGTCGCCTTCCCGCTGCACCCCGAATACCGGACCCTGCCCATGGTCTGGTACGTCCCGCCGCTGTCGCCGATCCAGAACGCCGCCGCCGTCGGCGCCCTGGAGATGGACGGCGAGATGCCGGATGTGAACTCGCTGCGCATCCCGGTGAAATACCTCGCCAACCTCCTGACCGCCGGGGTCGAGGCGCCCGTGACCCTGGCGCTGCGGCGAATGCTGGCGATGCGCGCCTATATGCGCGCCCGGACGGTGGACGGCCGGATCGACCACGGCCTGGCCGAAACGGTCGGCCTGACCGCGGCCCAGATCGACGACATGTACAGGATCATGGCCATCGCCGACTACGAGGACCGGTTCGTCATCCCCTCGACCCACCGCGAGACCGTCGAGGACGCCTACGACCTGCGGGGGAACTGCGGCTTCACCTTCGGCAACGGCTGTTCGGGAGGCCGCACCGAACTGGGCCTGTTCGGCGCCGACAAACGCTCACGCGCCAAGCCGACAGCAGAGGTGGCCTGATCATGGCCCTGACCTATCGCGCCCTCGCCCTCCTGCTCAGCTACCCGACCGCGGAGATCCAGGCGGCCGCGCCCGAGATCATGGCCGCCATCCGGTCGGAAGGCATGGTCCCCGCACCGATCGTGGGGGCCCTGGAAAAGCTCGTTCGCAAGCTGGAACAGGACGACCTGTACGACCTTCAGGAGGGCTTCGTTCACCTGTTCGACCGGACGCGGTCGCTGTCGCTCAATCTGTATGAGCATATCCACGGCGAGAGCCGCGATCGCGGGCAGGCGATGGCGGCCCTGATCGAACTCTATCGCTCCTACGGACTGGAGCTGACGGCCAGCGAACTGCCGGACCACCTGCCGGTGTTTCTGGACTTCCTGTCGACCCTGCCGGACGAGGAAGCCGCTTCCCTGCTCGGCGAGGGCGCGCACGTCCTGGCCGCCCTGACCGAGCGGCTGCACAAACGCCAAAGCCCCTATCGGGCCGTGTTCGGCGCGCTCACGGCCATGACCGGAGCCGTGCCGGATTCCGACGCGGTCGCCGCCCTGATGCAGGAACCGGACGACAATCCCGACGACCTGGAGGCGCTGGACAAGGCCTGGGAGGAGACCGCCGTCACCTTCGGTCCATCCGACGTCGACTGTCCGAAGGCCGATTCCATGTTGTCCGCCATGAACGCCGCCCCGCCCGCCGACAAGAGCCGCCGCGCCGGCGCGGCCGCCTGAGGACCCCCCGCCATGGATATGAACACCTTCTTCTTCGGGGTTTATCCCTACATCGCCCTCGCGGTTCTGATCCTCGGGTCGGTCATTCGTTTCGACCGCGAGCAGTACACCTGGCGCACGGGCTCGTCCCAACTGCTCCGGCGTAAACAGCTGATGTGGGGCTCAGTCCTCTTCCACGTCGGCATATTGATGATCTTCGGGGGGCACCTCGTCGGCCTGCTCACGCCCGTGGTGATCTGGGACAGCCTGGGCGTCGCCCACGCCTTCAAGCAGATGCTGGCCATCGTCGCGGGCGGCTTCGCCGGCGCGCTGATGCTGATCGGCGGCCTCCTGCTGCTGCATCGACGCCTGTTTGACCCCCGCATCCGCGCCACCTCCAAATTCGGCGACACGGCGATCCTGATCATCCTGCTGGTCCAGCTGCTTCTCGGCCTGTTCACCATCCGCGTCTCGATGGGTCACCTGGACGGCGCGGAAATGATCAAATTCATGACCTGGGCGCAGGGGATTTTCACCTTCAGGACCCGCATCGCCGATGTCGTGGCCAACGTCGACTGGGTGTTCAAGATCCACATCGTCCTGGGCCTGACGATCATGATTTTCTTCCCCTTCACCCGGCTGGTCCACATGCTCTCGGCGCCGGTCTGGTATCTGAACCGCCGCGGCTGGCAACTTGTCCGCAGCAAGCGACGGATGCCGGTGACGCGCCGCGCCGGGGATTCGATCCGATGAGCGCAGTCATCGTCGTCGACGGCGTGGCGCTTCCCGAGCGCCTGGTGGCGGAAGAGGCCCAGAACCATCCCGCCGCCGGCGCCGAGGCGGCCCGGGCGGCGGCGGCCCACGCCCTGGCCATCAAGGCCCTGTTGCTGGATCGCGCCCACCAGCTCGGCCTGACGCCCGATCCTGAACGGGACGAGGACGGCCGCGAGGAGACGCCCGAGGAAGCCCTGGTCCGCGCAGTGCTCGACGCCGAGATCGAGGTGCAGCGCCCCGGCGAGGAGGAATGTCGGCGGGTCTATGACAGCGCGCCCGAACGGTTCCTCACCCCGTCCCTGACCCAGGCCTCCCATATCCTGTTCGCGCCCAAGGGCGAGCACGAGGCCGACTGGGCGGACGCGCACGCCGCCGCCCGGGCGGCGATCGCCGAACTGGCGCTTCATCCGCACAGGTTCGCGGACCTGGCCAAGGCGCTGTCGGACTGCCCGTCGAAGGGCGTCGGCGGCTCGCTGGGCCAGCTGTCGCCGGGCGATCTCGCCGCGGAGGTCGAGGCCGGGCTGGACCGTCTGCAGGATGGCGAGACCGCCTCGGAGCCCATCCGGTCACGCTTCGGCTGGCACGTCCTGCGACTGGAGCGCCGGATCGAAGGTCGCCTGCTGCACTTCGACCATGTCCTGCCCCGCATTTCCCTGCATCTGGAGAGCCGGGCCTGGACGGCCGCGGCGGCCCGATATGTCTCCGGCCTCGTGGCCGAGGCCCGCGAGCGGGGCGTGGCCCTGAGCGTCACGGAGGACGGCGGCGTCGCGCCCGGCGCCCTGTCCCTGGGCGACCTGCTGAACGACCGGTCCGCGGTCGCCGCGCGGCTGGAGGTCTGGCTGGACGAGGCCGATCCGGCGCTGGCCGCCCAGGCGCGCCAGATCGCCGCCGAGCGCGGGGTGGCCCTGGCCGAATTCGTCCAGGGCGAAATATCCGGATTCATCCAGGGCGCTGACGACCAGGGCTGGACCCGGCTGATCTCCGCCGCCCAGGGCTCGGACGACCCGGCCCTGGCCTGCGTGCGGGCGATCCTGAAATCGAAGCTGACGGCCCCCGGGCGGACCTTCACCCTGATCCGGAGGCACTGACATGGCTGCGACCGGCCGCACCTGCCGTCCCGGCCTCCTGATGATGGCGCCGGCGGATCGACGACCGGCTCGAGACCGATGACCGGGCAGGCAGGGCGGACAGGCCAGAGCCGCTGGATCGAGCCGCTGCCCCCCGAGCTGGTTCATGAACCGCTGAACTGGCTGTTCGCCGACCACTATCGCCATCGTCAGCTATGCCGGCTGCTGGAGCGGGTCGGAAACGCGACCGTCCTGCTGCGCGACGAGGCCCGGGAAATCGTCGACTTCCTGCGCCACGACATGCCCCTGCACATCATCGACGAGGAGGACGACCTGTTTCCGCTTCTACGCCGGCGATGCCAGCCTGCGGACGAGCTGGGCGCCCTGTTGGGCGCGCTGTCGGCCGAGCACCGCGACGATCTGGAACAGGCCCGCGCCCTCGCCTCCGGTCTGGAACGGGCGCTGACGGACGGCCAGGCGCCCGGTCGTGACCGGGACACCCGACGCCTCTTCACGGAGTTCGCCCTGCACGACCGCCGCCATATCGCCCTTGAGAACGCCGTGGTTCTGCCCATCGCCCGGCTTCGTCTGACGGCCGCGGACCTCAGGTCGCTCAGCGTCCGGCTGGCGGCGCGGCGCGGCATTCTGCTGGATCCCCCGGGCGACGAGGCCGCGTCATGATCGAGGATCTGCTTCGCAACAATCTGACCTGGGCGGCGACCCGGACCCGGCTCGACCCGGAGTATTTTCGCCGGCTGTCGACGCAGCAGACGCCGCAATATCTCTGGATCGGCTGTTCCGACAGCCGGGTTCCGGCCAATGAAGTGGTCGGGCTGCAGCCGGGCGAGCTGTTCGTCCACCGCAACGTCGCCAACCTGGCGCCGGCCCAGGACATGAACCTGCTGGCCGTGCTCCAGTTCGCCCTGGAGTCGCTGAAGGTGCGGCACATCATCGTCTGCGGCCACTACGGCTGCGGCGGCGTGCGCGCCGTGCTGGACGGACAACGTCACGGCGTCCTCGATCACTGGATGCAACGGGTGCAGCGCCTCTGCGAGGACCATCAGTCGGACCTCGACGCCATCCACGACCCGGAAACACGGGTCAATTTCATCTCCGAAAAGAACGTGCTGGCCCAGGTGAGGTCGCTGTCCCGCAACCCCTTCGTCACCGACGCCTGGCGCCGCGGCCAGCCGCTGTCGATCCACGGCTGGATCTATTCCATTCGCGACGGCCTTGTCCGGGACCTCGAGACGACGGTCAGCAACGCCGACGAGGCCGGCCGTCTGGTCGCGCCGCTCCCGCTTCCCCGACGGGGGGCCGGCTCCAGGACGGGACGGTCGAGACAACGCGGGGCCGCATGACCCTCGTCATCGCAATCCTCGCCGGCGGAGCGGGTCGGCGGATCGGCGGCGACAAGCCCCATCGGCGGCTGGGCGGAACCCGCCTCCTGGACCGGACCCTGGAGACGGCCCGCGCCATCCCCGCGCCGATGATCCTGGTGGTGCGCGAGCCCGATCAGGTGAGCGGCTTCGCCGGGACGGTCGTGCTGGACGCGCCGGGGATCGCGGGGCCCCTCGCCGGCCTGTCCTCCGCCCTCGCCTGGGCCGCGGACGCCGGCGCCGACAGGGTCCTGACGCTTCCCTGCGACATGCCCTTCCTGCCGGACGACCTCTGCCTGCGGCTGGAGTCGGCCTTGACGAAGGACGTCGGGGCGGCGGTCGCCGCGAGCGGGGGCCGGCTGCATCCCGTCTGCGCCTTGTGGCGCACCTCCACGGCGCCGACCCTGGCGCAGAGGGCGAGCGAGGGACGCCTGTCCCTGCGCGGCCTGGGCGAAGCCGTCGGCTGGGCCGTCGTGGATTGGCCCGTCGATCGCGGCGATCCCTTCATCAACATCAACACCGCCGAGGATATGACCATGGCGGAGGCGACCCTGCGGAGGCAGTCCTGACCCGCAGTTGGTCCAGCGTCGCCGGGGCCGCCGCTTATGCCCCCTCTGGACGGGACAGGATGGTCCAGCGTGAAAGCGCCGTCGAAAGGCTGCGAAAGCCCCGGCCTATTCCCACTCGATCGTGCCGGGCGGCTTGGACGTCACGTCGTAGACCACGCGGTTCACGCCGCGGACCTCGTTGACGATGCGCGTGGCGCAGCGGCCCAGGACGTCCCACGGGAATTCGAAGAAGTCCGCCGTCATGCCGTCGGTCGAGGTCACCGCGCGGAGAGCCAGCACCTTCTCATAGGTGCGCGCGTCGCCCATGACGCCGACGGTCTTGACCGGCAGCAGGACGGCGAAGGCCTGCCAGATGCTGTCGTAGAGACCGGCCTTGCGGATTTCCTCGAGATAGATGGCGTCGGCCTGTTGCAGGGTCTCGACGGCGTCCGGCGTGATCTCGCCGGGAATGCGGATGGCCAGGCCCGGTCCCGGGAAGGGATGCCGGCCCACGAAGGCGTCGGTCAGGCCCAGTTCGCGGCCCAGGGCGCGGACCTCGTCCTTGAACAGTTCGCGCAGCGGCTCGACCAGCTTCAGCTTCATGAAGTCGGGCAGGCCGCCGACGTTGTGGTGGCTCTTGATGACGTGGGCCTTGCCGCTGGACGACGAGACGCTCTCGATCACGTCCGGATAGAGGGTGCCCTGGGCGAGGAATTCGGCGCCCTCGATCTTGTTGGCCTCGCGATCGAAGATCTCGATGAAGACGCGGCCGATGGTCTTGCGTTTGGTTTCCGGGTCCGACTGACCGGCCAGGGCGCCGAGGAATTCCTTTGACGCATCAACGTGGATCAGCGGAATGTTGTAGTGTTCCCTGAACAGGGTTGTGACCTGTTTCGCTTCGTCCTTGCGCAGCAGGCCGGTGTCGACGAAGACGCAGGTCAGCTGGTCGCCGATCGCCTCATGGATCAGCACGGCGGCCACCGAACTGTCGACGCCGCCCGACAGGCCGCAGACCACCCTGGCCGATCCGACCTGTTCGCGGATCTGCGCGATCTTCTCGTCGCGATAGGCGGCCATGGTCCAGTCGCCCTTCAGCCCGGCGATGCCGTGGGTGAAGTTCTTCAGCATCGTCGCGCCGCGCGGGGTGTGCATCACCTCCGGGTGGAACTGGACGCCGTAGAAGCGGCGCGCCTCATCCGCGATCACGGCGTAGGGCGAGCCCTCGGACGTTGCGACGACGTCGAACCCTTGCGGAATGGCGACGATCTTGTCGCCGTGGCTCATCCAGACCGTCTCGTCCTCGCCGACCGGGGCCAGGTCGGCCAGCAGGGGCGAGGTCTTCTCGACGGTGATCTCCGCGCGGCCGAACTCGCGGGTGTGGCCGCCCTCGACCTTGCCGCCCAGCTGTTCGCACATGGTCATCTCGCCGTAGCAGATGCCCAGCACGGGAACCCCGGCCTCGAACACGCCCTGGGGCGCGCGCGGACTGCCCTCCTCGTGCACGCTCTCGGGTCCGCCCGACAGAATGATGGCCTGCGGCTTCATCGCCGCCAGCGCCGCCTCGGCCTTGGCGTAGGGATGGATCTCGCAATAGACGCTCGCCTCGCGCAGGCGCCGGGCGATCAACTGGGTGACCTGGCTGCCGAAGTCGACGATCAGGACCTTCTGGTGATCAGCGGGGGCGGTCATGCGGGCTCCGTTACGGCAGGCGTGAAATGGTCATGCAACAGGTCGAGCGCGGCGGCCAGAGCCTGATCGACTTCGGCGAGGGCGTCGGTCCAGTGTTCGAGGGCGGACAGCTCCGAACGGCCGTCCGAGACGCCGCGCAGGCCCAGCACCGGCACGCCGAA
>NZ_JAKFEB010000146.1:0-10756 GCF_036677305.1 Brevundimonas sp.
GATTCACTTGGGCTGCGGAGGGCATCCACCCATGCGCGTAAAGACTTTTATCATGGCCACCAGTGCGGCCGGGGCTCTCGCCCTGTCGGCCGGCGCTGCGGCGGCTGAGCCGAACGGCTGGTATGGCGCGATTGACGCGGGCTACCACACGCTGGGCGACGTGGAGACGATCTCGCAGACCACGAACGCACAGTTCGACATCGCGACCGAGGGCGACTGGGCCGCGTTTGCGCGTCTGGGCTACCGGTTCGACCAGAACTGGCGCGTTGAGCTGGAAGGCGGCTATCGCCAGAACGACATCGAGATGATCGATCGTCCGGGCCCCGGCGGGGTTCCGAGCGGCGTGTGCAACGTGTCTGCGGGCGCCTGCCTGGCTCCGGACGGCGAGTTCAAGGCCGCCACCCTGATGATGAACGTGCTGTTCGACTTCGGCAGCGCCGATGACGCCCTGCGTCCGTTCATCGGCCTGGGCGCCGGCGTGAACCGCGTCGACACCAACTTCGTGGGCACCTTCGCCAACAACCGCGCCATCGGCGTGGGTGCGGACGACAGCTCGACCAAGCTGGCGGCGCAAGGCATCGCCGGCCTGGCCTGGGCGGTCAGCGACCGGGCCCATCTGGACCTGACCTACCGCTACCTGGTGTCGAACATGGAGTTCGCCACCTTCACCTCGACGGCGGCCTCGGCCATCGGTCCCTTCCAGGGCCGTTACGACGAGAGCCACACCGTGACCCTGGGCCTGCGCTATGCGTTCGGTGCGGACGAGCCGGTCTATGTGCCGCCGCCCCCGCCCCCGCCGCCCCCGCCGCCCCCGCCGCCGCCGCCTCCGCCGCCTCCGGTGGCCCAGGTTCCGGCCGCGCGTGAGTTCGTGGTCTACTTCGACTGGGATCGCTCGGACCTCACGGCTGAAGCCTCGTCGGTGGTCACCCAGGCCGCCAACTACGCCAAGACCGGCCGTCCGACCCGCGTTCTGGTCGTCGGCCACGCCGACACCTCGGGTTCGGCCGCCTACAACGTCGGCCTGTCCAACCGCCGCGCCCGCACCGTTGCGGACGCGCTGGTCGCCCAGGGCGTCAACGGCGGCGTGATCTCGCTGGACGGCAAGGGTGAAACCGCCCTGGCCCGCCCGACCGCCGACGGCGTTCGCGAGCCGCTCAACCGTCGCGCCACCATCGGCATCAACTTCCGCTAAACCCGGAAGGCGATGCCAGCCTTCGGCCTCATCCAGGCCGAAGGCCGGTAGGCCCACAACAAGACCCCCGGTCCTCGAAAGAGGGCCGGGGGTTTTTGCTTGCGGGCCTTGAAACCCCGGGCGGCGAGGAATCGTATGTTCCGGCGGACGCCGTGCGTCCCCGGAGATCGTCCCCATGTCGCGCCGCGCCTTCGCCAGCCTTGTCCTGCTCGCCATCGCCGCCTGTTCGCCCGGCGATCCGGCCGAGAGCGCCCCCTCCCCCTCTGCGTCCGCTCCCCAGGCCCGCGACAGCGGCCGGCGCGAGGTCGCCGTCTTCGCCGGCGGCTGCTTCTGGTCCACGGAGGCCAATTTCGAGCGCATGCCCGGCGTGGTCGCCGCCGTATCCGGTTTTGCGGGGGGCCGCGTCGCCACGCCGACCTATGACCAGGTCGTACGCGGCGGAACCGGACATCTGGAGGCGGTCCAGGTCACCTTCGATCCGGCCCGGATCAGCTACCGGCAGCTGGTCGACCGCTTCTGGCTGACCATCGACCCGACCGATCCGGACGGCCAGTTCTGCGACCAGGGCCCGTCCTACGCCACCGCGGTCTTCGCCAGCGCCGCCCAGAAGCCGGCCGCCGAGGCCTCGCGCCGGGCCGCCGCCGTCCGGATCGGGGCCGCCCGCTTCGTCGCCCCGGTGCGGGACGCGGCACGCTTCTGGCCCGCGGAAGCCTATCATCAGGACTTCGCGCGGCTGAATCCCGAACGCTATGCGGGCTACACCCGGTTCTGCGGCCGGGCGGCGCGTCTGCGCGCGGTCTGGGGCCCGACGGCCTGAGGCGCAACCGGGACCCCCTTGCCGCGTTTACCGCCAAGGTTCCACGCTGAAGGGGGATTTCCCATGCGCATCCAGACCGTCGCCCTCGCCGCCCTCGCCGCCCTGTCGCTCGCCGCCTGCAGCCAGGCCGAACAGGACAACGCCCAGGCCGACGCCAACGAAGCCGCCGCCGACACCGGTCAGGCCGCCGAGGAAGCGGGTTCCGCGCTCAAGGAAGAGGCCGCCCAGGTCGGCTCGGCCATCGCCGCGGGGGCCAGCGAGGTCGCCCAGGAAGTCGACGAGGCCACCGACACCCTCGCGGAAAAGGCCGACGACCAGAAGGCCGAGACCGCGACCGACACCAGGGGCAACTGAGGCCCGCGCCGTCAGCGCCTAGGCGGCTTCAGCCAACAGCGCGTCGATCAGCGCGCGGACTTCCGGGCTGGCCCAGTCGGCCTCGCCCGAGAAATGCGCGCGGATGCGGCCCTGCCGGTCCAGCAGGACGGTCTGGGGCATCTTGCCCTTGCCCGGCAGTTCGAAGGGCAACTGGAATTTCGGGTCGCTGTACAGCGGCAGCGGCTCGTGCACGTCGATGAAGCTCTTCGCGTCCGCGATCTTGTCGGCGTCATTGTCGACATTGACGGGCAGGACGATCAGGTCCTGGCCCTCATAGGCCTCGGCCAGACGGGCCAGGGTCGGCATTTCGGTGCGGCAGGGGAGGCACCACATGGCCCAGACGTTGACCACCACCACCTTGCCGCGGAAATCGGCCAGCCGGGCGTCGGCGCCGTCGCGGGTCCTGAATACATAGGCGGGCGCCGGCTCCAGCACGGCGGGGGTTTCCAGCGCGGCGATCGAGCCTCGGGCGAACCGCGCCAGCTCGCTTTTCGCCGCCGCCGCCGGCGGCGCTTTGTCGATCGCGCCGGGTTTCGCGTATAGCAGCGCAGCGCCGCCGATCACGCCGATCAGCAGCGCGCCCGCCGCCACGCCCAAAACCGCTTTCGAGACCTTCATGTCCGATCCAACGCCGCCCGCCCCGACCAAAGCCGATCCGAACGCGGAAGGTCAAGACATGTGGGGCGGCCGCTTCTCGGCCCGGCCCGCCGACATCATGCAGGCCATCAACGTCTCGATCGGCGTGGACCGCCGCCTGTGGGCCCAGGATCTGGCCGGTTCGCGGGCCCACTGCCGCATGCTGGCGGCGCGCGGCATTGTGACCCGGGCCGACGCCGACGCCATCCTGAACGGTCTGGACGCCATCGAGGGCGAGATCCGCGACGGCTCCTTCCCGTTCCGCGACCAGTTCGAGGACATTCACATGAATGTCGAGGCGCGGCTGGCCGAGCTGATCGGGGAGCCGTCCGGGCGGCTGCACACGGCGCGGAGCCGCAACGACCAGGTGGCGACCGACTTCCGCCTGTGGGTCCGCGACGCCTGCGACCGGGCGGTCGAACAGCTGAAGGGCCTGCAGGCCGTCCTTCTGACCCGCGCCGAGCAGCACGCGGACGACCTGATGCCGGGCTTCACCCATCTGCAGACGGCGCAGCCGGTCACCCTGGGCCACCATCTGATGGCCTATGTCGAGATGTTCGGCCGCGACGCCGGGCGGTTCGCCGACGCCCGCGCCCGCATGAACGAGAACCCGCTGGGCGCCGCTGCCCTCGCCGGGTCGCCCTTCCCCATCGACCGGCATATGACGGCGTCGGAGTTGGGCTTCGACCGGCCCATGGCCAATTCGCTGGACGCCGTCTCGGACCGCGACTTCGCCCTGGAGAGCCTGGCCGCCGCCTCGATCGCCGCGGGCCACCTGTCGCGGCTGGCCGAGGAGATCGTCGTCTGGATGACGCCCATGTTCGGCTTCGCCAGCCTGCCCGACGACCTGACGACCGGCTCGTCGATCATGCCGCAGAAGCGCAATCCCGACGCCGCCGAACTGGTGCGGGCCAAGACGGGCCGGATCATGGGATCGCTGGTCGCCCTGTCGACGGTGATGAAGGGCCTGCCGCTGGCCTATTCCAAGGACATGCAGGAGGACAAGCCGCCGGTGTTCGAGGCCTTCGACGCCCTGACCCTGGCCCTCGGCGCCATGACGGCCATGGTCGCCGCCCTGCAGCCGGACACCGGGCGGATGCGCGCCGCGGCCGGCGCCGGCTTCTCGACGGCTACCGACCTGGCCGACTGGCTGGTGCGCGAGCTGAACCTGCCGTTCCGCAAGGCGCACCATGTCACCGGCGCGGCGGTGAAACGGGCCGAGGCGATGGGCCTCGATCTGGCGCAGATTCCGCTGTCCGAACTGCAATCGCTTGAGGCGGGAATTACGGAAGAGGTGTACAAGGTCCTCACCCCTGAAGCGTCCTGCGCCAGTCGCCAGAGCTTCGGAGGCACGGCGCCGGAACAGGTCCGCGCGCGTATCGCCGAATGGAAGGCGCGTCTTGCGTAGGGGCATTGGGATGAAAAACATCGTCAGCCTGGGCGTCCTCGCCCTGTTCGCCGTCTCCGCGGCCGGTTGCGGCCGGATGGCCGACCTCGAGGCCCCGCCCGCCAAACAGACCGAGCGCAGCCAGCGCGACGGTCGCGCCCCCGGCCTGCCCGAGCCCGCCACCGTCTACCGTCCGCCCAGCACCGCGCCGATCGAGGGGGGGCCGACCAGCCCCTACAACGGCCCGGGCGCCCAGCCGAACCGCTAGGCCTTGCATCATTTCGACCGGATCGACGGCGCCCTTCACGCCGAGGGCGCGCCGCTGGAAGCGCTCGCCGACGCCGTGGGCACGCCGGCCTATGTCTATTCCACCGCGACCCTGACGCGGCATTACGGCCTGCTGCGCGAGGCGGTCGACGCCCATCGGAGCGCGCTCGGAGACGCCCTGATCGCCTTCGCGGTCAAGGCCAACTCCAACCTGTCGGTGCTGGCCACCCTGGCCCGGCTGGGCTGCGGCGCGGACACCGTGTCCGAGGGCGAGATCCGGCGGGCGCTGGCGGCGGGCGTCCCGGGCGACCGCATCATCTTCTCGGGCGTGGGCAAGACCGACGCCGAACTGGCCTTCGCCATCGAGGCCGGGGTGCGCCAGATCAATGTCGAGAGCGGCGCGGAACTGGACCGGCTGATCGAAGTCTCTTCGTCGCTCAGGCAGCGAGGGACCGCGTCGCGAGCGATAGCGACCCCGAATATAGCCATTCGCGTCAATCCGAAGATCGGCGCGGGCGGCCACGCCAAGATCACCACCGGCGGCGCGACCGACAAATTCGGCGTGCCGGTCGAGGAGGCGATTGATCTCTATGCGCGGGCCTCGGCCTCGCCGCATCTGACGCCGGTCGGGCTGGCCTGCCACATCGGCAGCCAGATCACCTCGCTGGAGCCGATGGAGGCCGCCTTCCGCACCCTGCGCGAGGTCGTCCTGACCCTGCGCGCCAACGGCCATGCGGTCAGCCGCCTCGACCTCGGCGGCGGGCTGGGCGTGCCCTATCACGGCCAGACGGACACGCCGTCGATCAGCGACTACGCCGCCATGTGCGCGCGGGTGCTGGACGGGCTTGAGGTCGAGGCCGCCTTCGAACCGGGCCGGCTGCTGGCGGCCAACGCCGGTGTGCTGCTGAGCCGCGTCATCCAGGTCAACCAGCGCGCGGACGGCCGGCGCTTCCTGGTGCTGGATGCGGGGATGAACGACCTGATGCGCCCGGCGCTGTACGACGCCTTCCACGATCTGGTTCCGGTGCGACCGCGCGAGGGCGAGCTTCTGGCCTATGACCTCGTCGGGCCGATCTGCGAATCCACCGACATCTTCGCCCGCGACCGCATGCTGCCGCCGCTCCAGGCGGGCGACCTCGTCGCCTTCATGAGCGCGGGGGCCTACGGGGCGGTGCTGGCCAGCGAGTACAATTCGCGGCCTCTGGTCCCCGAAGTGCTGGTGGACGGCGATCGCTGGGCCGTGGTCCGGTCGCGACCGTCGTATGAGGACATGTGGGCCCGCGAGCCGAAGGCGGACTGGCTGTCGCGCTGAACAACTTTTACGGTTCCGGCCTCGGAACCGCAAAAAGGGGTTGATCGTGAGCGATACGATTTCAGGTCAGGAGGCCGGCTTTGGCGGCTCGGGCCAAGGCGGGGGTGGCCCGGAAGGCGACGCGGGGGATGACGGCCTCCGGCTGATCGCCTTCCTCAAGACCCTCGACAAGGACCTTCAGGCGATGATCGCCAATCCGGGATTCATGTCCGAAGATCTCCGCGCCCTGGCCAGCCGTGCGTACGATGCGGGCGGCGCTCCGCAGGTTTCAGCGATGATCCGGATGCTGGAACGTGACTGGGACGACCATGTCGACGCTCTCGCGCATCACGGCCTTACGGGCGTGCAGTTGGACTTCAAGCTCAAGGTTCACGGACAGGCACGGGACCTGTATCTGTCCCCGCCGCCTGCGGGGCCCGGCCCCTTCGTGATCGAGAACGACGGGACGTTGACGGATATCTCGTCCGAGGAGTGGGCCGACGCCGCCGCCAAGGACTATCTCGACTGTTCGGACATCATCCTCGAAAGCCTCTCCGGCGCTCTCGGCGGAGCGGGCGCGGCCTTGATCGAGATCAAGAAGATGATCGAATGGCTGAAAGGCGCAGGAGCCCGATGGGCGCGCCGCCTCTTCTTCCGGTAGGCTTCCGGCAGGCCGTCAGTCCAGCGCGCAAACATCCGGCAGGCCGCGCAGGGCCCCGGCGTGATCCAGTCCGTAGCCGACGAGAAACCGGTTCGGCGCCTCCCAGCCGACGAAGTCCGGCTCGGGCGCGCGCGGCAGGGGCCAGGGCTTTTTGGCGAACACCACGGTCAGGACCTCTGACGCACCCGCCTCGGTCGCGATCCGAACGGCCTCGGCCAGCGACAGGCCGGTGTCGAAGACGTCGTCGATGATCAGGACCCGCCGACCCGCGATCGGACGTTGCAAAGGCGCATGGACCTCGATCCTGCCCCGGCTGGTCTGCTCGTCGCCGTAGGAGGCCAGCCACAGGGCGTCGAAGCGGACGTTGCGGCCCAGACGCGACAGGGCGCGGGTCAGGTCGGCGGCGAACCACAGGCCGCCGGTCAGCAGGACCGCGGCGACGGTCTCGTCATCGATGACGGGGGCGATCTGCGCCGCCAGTTCGGCGACGATGCGCTGAACCTCGGCTTCGGGCAGGAGAACGGTCGGCGCGGAGGTCTCAGCCATTCGAGGCCGATAGCGCCTCGACCGCATGCGTGTCCACCACCGGAACGGCGTCGATCGGCTGCATGTCCAGCGGGGCCGACGATCCCGGCGACAGGGCGGGACGCAGGCCGACGGCGCCGGCCGCGTGCAGCGGGGCGGAGCTGGGCTCGTGAACGGCGGGCGGCGCGGCGCGGCGGGTGTCGGCCCGGACCGGCGCGGGCGCCTGAGGCTCGACGGGGCGGGCGGCGCGGGCGGCGGGCGAATCCAGCACGAAATCGACGCCGATGCCCTGTCCGCGCGCGCCTGGATCGGCGATTACGGCCGCGAAGCCCTGCACCTTGCCCGGCAGCACGGGGGCGGCGTCGATGCGGACCACGGCGTGGCCGATCTCGGCCCCTTGCGCGTCCAGCAGGGCGACCCGCACCGGCGGGGCGGTGCGTTCATTGTCGCGCACGTTCCTCAGCGCGCCCGAGACCAGCACCTTGCCCGGATCGCTGGGCAGGGGCCGGGCGGTGATGGCTTCGAAGTCGAGACCGGTCGGATTCACCGTCAGACCGACAGCGGCGTAGGCCTGGGCCGCGCGCGGGGCCATTTCGACCACCTCGACCCGGAACAGCCAGGCGCTGGCCAGCAGGGCGGCGAAGCCCGAAGCGATGCCGGCCCAGACCACGCCATGGGCGGCGGCGCGGCGCAGGCGGCGCTGCTGTTCGGCGCGGGCGCGGAAGGCGCGGGGCAGTTCGGGAGCGGGCGTCTCGGCCAGCGATTCGGGTTCGGGCTCTTCGCGCGAGCTGAAACTGGCCGCCTCGGAGGGAGCGGTCGACATCGACAGCTCCAGCGGTTCGTCCAGCGTGGCCCGCCAGGTGTGTTTGCAGTCCTTGCAGCGCACGGTGCGGCCGCCGGGCCCGATCGCCTCATCGGGGGTGAAATAGCTGGTGGCGCAGGACGGGCAGGTCAGTATCATGTCGGCTGACTGCGAGGCTCTTCGCCCCCTCCCGTCGCGGTTCGAAACCGCGTCCTGACCCAAAATCGATGTCCGTCCAGCCCCGCCGCGCCACACGATCCGCCTCCGCGACCGACACCGTCCGCCTGTCCGGCGTGGGTTTCGGCTATGCGTCGACGCACCGCGCGCTGCGGGACGTTAACCTCACCTTGCCAGCCGGCTCTTTCCACTTCCTTACCGGGCCCTCCGGAGCGGGGAAGTCGACCCTGCTGAAACTGCTGACATTGCAGGCCCGTCCCGACGCGGGGACCCTGCACCTGTTCGGCGAGGACGCCACCATGGCGCCGCGCAAGGCCCTGCCTGATTTCCGGCGGCGCATCGGCGTGGTGTTCCAGGATTTCCGCCTGCTGGACCATCTGTCGGTGTTCGACAATGTCGCCCTGCCGCTGCGCCTCGCGGGCGGCAGACAGATCGACTACGCCGCCGATGTCGGGGAGATGCTGGACTGGGTCGATCTGGGCGACCGGATGGACGATCTGCCGCCGTCGCTGTCGGGCGGCGAGAAGCAGCGGCTGGCCATCGCCCGCGCCGTGGTGGCGGGCCCCGACCTGATCCTGGCCGACGAACCGACCGGCAGCGTGGATGCGAAGATGGGCGAGCGTCTGCTGAAGCTGTTCCAGTCGCTGAACCGGCTGGGGGCCACGGTCCTGATCGCCAGCCATGACGAGGCCCTGGCCGAACGGTCGGGCGCCAGAATCCTGCGCCTCGAGGGCGGTCGCCTGACCGGAGGCGAGGCGTGATCTCCGGCCTGTTCACACGCCGCCCCTCCCTGCTGCCGCGCGACGCGGGCGGCGAGCGCTGGCTGGCCTCGCTGATCGCCGTCCTGTGCTTCCTCGCCTGCCTGTCAGCGGTCGGCGCCGTCGCCGCCGACCGGGCCGCCCACGGCTGGGCCCGCCAGCTGCGGTCCGAGGCCACGGTCCAGGTTCGCCCCCGCGTCGGCGAGACCGGCGCCGAGGCCGCCGCCCGCGCCGCCGAGACGCTGGCCGGCGTCACGGGCGTGACCGAGGCCGAGGCCATGGACCGCAAGACCGCCGAGGCCCTGCTGCGGCCATGGCTGGGCGACGCCGTCCTGCCCGACCTGCCCATCCCCCATCTGGTCACCGTGCGGCTGGACCGGACGGCGCCCGCCAGCGCCGTGAGCCTGAGCCGCGCCCTCTCCAGCGCCGGTCTCGACGCCACCGTCGACGACCACAGCCTGTGGCGCGGCGAGGTCGAGCGGTCCGCCGCCCTCATCACCGTCCTGGCCCTGGCCGCCTTCCTGCTGACCGCCGGTGCCGCGGGCGCCGCCGTGGCCTACGCCACCCGCGCCGGCATGGCGGCCGGGACGGGCGTGATCGAGACCCTGAGCCTGAACGGCGCCTCCGACGGCGCCATCGCCGGCCTCTATCAGGTCCGCTACGGCCTGGTGGCGGCGGTCGCGGGGGGAATCGGCGCCCTGACGGCCATGATTCTGGTCGCGGGCCTGCGTTTCCTCGGCGGCGCCGAGGGCGTCACACCCGCCCTGCCGCTGATGTGGAGCGACGTGCTGATCCTCTCGCCATGCCCGCTGCTGGCCGCTACGGTGGCGCTTGTGGCGGCGCGTTTCACGGCGCTGGCGCGATTGAAGGGGCGTCACTAGGTTAACCGCATGAAGTTTCTGACTTTCATCGCGATTCTGGCGCTCATCTGGGCGATCGGACTGTTCGCCTTCGCCGACCGGGTGCGCGGATTCACGCCCGCGCCCGAGCCCGAGCGCGCCGACGCCATCGTGGCCCTGACCGGCCCCTCGGCCGAGCGGGTCAACGCCGCCATCCGCCTGCTGGAGCAGGACAAGGGCGAGCGGGTGCTGATCTCGGGCGTCAACCGCGAGGTCCGCCGTCAGGAACTGCGCGCCCTGACCCCGGGCTCGAACAAGCTGTTCAACTGCTGCGTCGACCTGGGCTTCGAGGCCGAGGACACCCTGGGCAACGCCCAGGAGATCGCCGCCTGGGCCGCCGCCAAGGACTATGACAGCCTGATCGTGGTCACATCGGACTACCACATGCCCCGGGCCCTGACCGAGATCCGCGCCGCCGCTCCCGGCGTGCGGCTGACGCCCTATGCGGTCGAGACGCCGTCGCTGGACAATTCGCGCTGGTGGAAGGCCGCCGTCACCGCCCGGCGGATGACGCTGGAATACATGAAATACCTCGCCGCCCTGGGCCGGGCCACGATCGGCGGCGGCCGTCCCCCCGCGGACGCCGCGCCCGCCGAAAAGGCCGCCTGAGTTGGTCACCGTCCGGTCACTGCTGTTCGTCGCCTGGCTGTATCTGTCGATGGCCCTGTTCGCCGTCGGCCTGTCGCCGGCCCTGCTGATGCCCTACCGCCAGTCGATGTGGGTGATCCGCAGCTGGTCGAAATTCTGCCTGTTCGGCCTGCGCTGGATCGCCGGGGTCAAGGTCGAGTTCCGCGGGCTGGAGCACCGCCCGACCGGGGCCGCCCTGATCGCGGGCAAGCACCAGTCGATGCTGGACGTCATCGCGCCGTTCGCCGTCCTGCCCGACAACTGTTTCATCATGAAGCAGGAGCTGACGCCCCTGCCCTTCTTCGGCTGGTTCGCGACGAAGACGAAGATGATCGCCGTCGA
>NZ_JAKFEB010000147.1:0-4923 GCF_036677305.1 Brevundimonas sp.
TCACCGTATTGCCGTTGACGCAGACGCGCGGGGCCAGGGTGACGAAGTCGCCGACGACGCAGTCGTGGGCGACGTAGCTGAACAGATTGGCCTGGAAATGCCGGCCGATGACGACATTGGCGGTGATCACGACGTGGTCGCACAGGATGGCGCCCTCGCCGATCTGCGAGGGGCCGCGGAAGACGCAGGTCGGGGCGACGATGGAGACGAACGACCGTCCCGCCGCCGTCATCTCCGCGTCGACGCGGCGGCGTACGGCGGCGTCGGCGATGGCGATCGAAATGGCGGCGTCTGCAGGGGCGTCGGCCAGCTGGACGACCGGCAGGCCGTTGAGATCTCCGGCGCCCGGCTCCAGATCGATATGCTGCACATTGTCCGCGCCCGCCTGGATCACGGCCAGGGGCGCGACCTCCCGCGCAAAGCCGCCGGTTCCGCACAATCCGATTCGCATGCGATCCTCCCCGGACATGGTAGCAGGTTGCTAAGGCGCGCGGCCTACAGCTTCATCATGGAGGAGCGGTTGGGCAAACGGCGGATCTGCGTGGCGACCAGCGGGCGGGCCGATTACGGCCTGCTGACCTGGCCCATGCGCGACATCGCCGCCGCCGGGGGGCTGTCGCTGCAGCTCCTCGTCACCGGAACCCATCTGGAAGAGCGGCACGGCCTGACGGTCGGCGGGATCGAGGCCGACGGCTTCGCCGTCGACGCCCGGGTGCCGATGGACCTGACCGCCGACGATCCCGCCGGTCTCGCCCGTTCCAGCGCCGCCTGCCTGACCGGCGCGGTCGAGGCGCTGGAACGGCTCCAGCCCGACATCCTGATGCTGCTGGGCGACCGGTTCGAGACCCTGGCCCTCGCCCAGGCCGCCATGCTGACCGGCGTGCCCGTCGCCCACATCGGCGGCGGCGACGTCACCGAGGGCGCGATCGACGAGGGAATTCGCCACGCCCTCACCAAGCTGTCGCACCTGCATCTTGTCACCCATGAAGACGCCGCCCGCCGCGTCATCCGCATGGGCGAGGCGCCGGACCGGGTCCATGTCGTCGGCAACCCCGGTCTGGACATGCTGACCCGCGCGCCGGCCATGGCCCGTGATGCGCTGGAAGCCCGGCTGGGACGGCCGCTGGGCGCGAAGAACCTGCTGGTGACCTTCCATCCCGTGACGACGCTCCCGGACAAGGGCAGGTCAGAGCTTGACGCCCTGCTGAAGGCGCTGGAGCCGATGGGGGACGCGACGCTGTGGATCACGCGCGCCAACGCCGACCCCGGGGGGATGGCTTTCAACGCGGCGTTCGAGGCCTTCGCCAGGGGCCGGAGCAATGTCAGCCTGCACGACGCCCTGGGTCCCGCCTATCTTCCCCTGCTGGCCGTTTGCGACGCCGTGGTCGGCAACTCCTCAAGCGGTCTGGCCGAGGCGCCCTCGGTGCGCACGCCCACGGTCGATATCGGCCTGCGTCAGGCCGGCCGGCTGGCCGGGCCTTCGGTCATCCGCTGCGCGGCTGAACCGGCCCCGATCTCCGCCGCCATCGCCCGCGCCATGGCCGGCGAGGTGGGCGGCTTCGACAATCCCTATGGCGACGGCCAGAGCTCGGCGCGCATCGTCCAGGCCCTGATTTCCGCCCCGCCGCGCGACATCCTGCTGCGCAAGCGGTTCTTCGACGGCGAGCCGCCCCATGCATGACCCGGTCCTCATCATCGCCGAAGCCGGCGTGAACCACGACGGTTCGCTGGACGACGCCTGCCGCATGATCGACGTCGCCGCCGAGGCCGGGGCCGATGTGGTCAAATTCCAGACCTTCGTCCCCGAGGCGGTCCTGACCGCCCGCGCCATGAAGGCCGCCTATCAGGAGACCAACACCGGCGAGGGCGGGACCCAGCTGGACATGGTGCGCAAGCTGGCGCTCAGCCGCGACGACCATCGCGTCCTGGCCGACCGTTGCGCCCGCCGCGGCGTGCGTTTCATGTCGACGGCCTTCGACATGGAGAGCCTGGACTTCCTGTCCGGCCTCGACATGCCCGCCGTCAAGATTCCGTCCGGCGACCTGACCTGGGGCGCCATGCTGCTGGCCGCCGCCCGCGTGGGGCCGCCGCTGATCGTCTCGACCGGCATGGCCACGCTGGACGAGGTGCGCGCGGCCCTGGCCGTCATCGCCTTCGGCCTGACGCGGGACGGAGATCCCGAGGGGCCCGACGACCTCGAACGCGCCTTCGCCGACGGTCAGGCGGCCCTGCACGAAAAGGTCACCCTGCTGCACTGCACGACCGAATACCCGGCCCCGCTGGAGGCCATCAACCTGCGCGCCATGGGGACGATGGCGGAAACCTTCGGCCTGAAGGTCGGCTATTCCGACCACAGCCTCGGCCAGATCGTGGCGGTCGCCGCCGTGGCGCGCGGCGCCTGCGTGATCGAGAAGCATTTCACCCTCAGCCGGACCCGACCGGGACCCGACCATCCGGCCTCGCTGGAGCCCGACGAACTGGCCGCCATGGTCCGCGGAATCCGCGACGTCGAGATCGCGCTGGGCCGCCCTGAGAAGGCGCCCGCGCCGGCCGAACTGGGCAATCTGGCCATCGCGCGCCGGGCGCTGGTCGCCGCCCGGCCGATCCGCCGCGGCGAAATCCTGACGCCCGACGCCATGACGGCGAAGCGGCCCGCCGACGGCCTGTCGCCGATGCAGCAATGGCGCTTGATCGGCACGGCGGCGCAGCGCGACTATGCGCCCGACGATGCGCTCGAGGCGCAGGTCGAGGACGGGCAGGGGGCGGAGTAGATGCGTCAGTGGGAAAAAGCCCTGATCGGGCCCGAGGCGACGTTCCGCGACGCCCTGATCTCGATCGACTCGACGGGCGCCGGCATCGCCCTGGTCGTCGACGGCGATCGGCGGCTGCTGGGGGCCCTGTCCGACGGCGACGTGCGCCGCGCCCTGATCAAGGGCGCGGGGATGGAAGACCAGGCCATCGGCGCCGCCAACAGGAAACCCGTCTGCGCCGACGACCATCAGGATCCGGCGACCATGCTCGCGACCCTGCGCGCGCACAGCCTGCGCCAGCTGCCGATCCTGGACCGCGGCCGCCGCGTGGTCGGCATGGTCACGGTCGAGGACTTCCTCAACATCCCGGTCCGCACCAATCCGGTGGTGATCATGGCCGGCGGCAAGGGCGAGCGTCTGGCGGAACTGACCCGCGACACGCCCAAGCCGATGCTGACCGTCGGCTCGCGGCCGATCCTGGACACCATCGTCGGCAATCTGGCGGGGCAGGGGTTCCGGAATTTCTGGCTGGCCGTGAACTACAAGGCCGAGCAGATCGAGGGCCACTTCGGGGACGGTTCGGCCCTCGGCCTGAACATCCGCTATCTGCGTGAGGACAAGCCCCTGGGCACCTGCGGCGCCCTCAGCCTGATGCCTCGCCCGGACGAGCCCTTCGTGGTCACCAACGGCGACGTCCTGGCCAAGGCCGACTACAGCCACCTGCTGGATTCCCACCTGCAGTCGGACGCCCTGGCCACGGTCGTGGTGCGCGACTACCAGATGCAGGTGCCGTTCGGGGTCGTGAACGCCAACGGGGCGCAGGTCACCCGCATCGATGAGAAGCCGACCCAGAGCTACACCATCAGCGCGGGGGTCTATGTGCTGTCCCCCGCCGTCCTCGACCTGATCCCCAAGGACGCCTTCTATGACATGCCGGCCCTGATCGCCGACATGATCGCGCGCGAACTGCCGGTCCGGCTGCAACGCGCCGAGGGGTATTGGATGGACATAGGCCGCCCGACCGAATATGCGCAGGCGAACGCGGATTTCGGTGCGGTGTTCGAGGGTTAGCAGCGACGCCCTTTTGCGGACGTACGTTGCGTATAGTGCATTCTGGTGACCCGCGCGTACGGGTCCCGCTGGCGATCACGTAGAGAGCAATGTTCTTAAAGCTGCTGAAGCGTCGTGCGCCTGTGAAGGCCCCCGTTTCCCCCGCTATTCCCGACGGAACTGTGGTGTGGTCGATCGGGGACATTCACGGCCGGCTTGATTTGTTGCATCCGCTCGTTGATGCGATCCAGGCGGATCTCGACGCGACAGTCGCGGACCGCAAGGTGGTTGTCTTCCTCGGCGACTATGTTGACCGCGGCCAGGATTCCCGCGGGGTTATCCAGTTCCTCGCCGGGTTGACCGCTGACCGGGGCATTGAGTGGCGTTTCCTCAGGGGCAATCACGAGCAGGCGATGCTCGACTTCCTGGAGGATCCGGCAGAGGGGGCGAAGTGGTGCGAATATGGCGGCGACGCCACGCTTCAGTCCTACGGTCTTCGGGTTCCGCAGCTCAAACACAAGCTTGAGGCTTGGGCCCATTTGTCGGCTGATCTCGCGCACAGGGTCACGCCGGCCGAGAAGCAGTTCCTCGAAAATCTGGAATTGAGCTTCGCCGTCGGAGACTATTTCTTTGCCCATGCCGGCGCGCGACCGGGCGAAGCCCTGGATCGGCAATCCGCCGATGATCTGATGTGGATTCGCCGCAGCTTCCTCGACAGCGAAATCGAGTTCGACAAGATCGTGGTTCATGGCCACACGCCGACGGCCGAGGTCCATATGGATCACCGAAGGATAGGGATCGATACGAAAGCCTATGAGTCCGGCGTATTGAGCGCTCTTCGCCTGTCAGGTTCCGGGCGCGCCCTGATCCAATCGGCAGAAGGCGCGCGGGGTATCGTCAGGCTGCCGGACCTGACCCCGTCCTCAGCGCTTGAGATCGCCGTCTGATACATCGGCGGGTTTAGTCGGACCCGGCCAGCTCAGGCCCGGACGCGTCTCCGGCGGGCTTGAGGTTCGGGCTCGGCATGACCCGCCAGCTCGAGCAACGCACAGCACATGGCGAAAATCGTCGCGATGGTCGCCGTTCTGAGCGGGTAGTCGACCGCGGCGTGCAGCAGCACGGC
>NZ_JAKFEB010000148.1:0-1693 GCF_036677305.1 Brevundimonas sp.
CCCCGCGCCACCGGCATCATCGGGATCCCGGCCTTGGCGTAGTCGCCGGCCGAATACAGGGCCAGGGCCCAGCTGTGCGGCGGGGTCCACAGGAAGATGATCAGGAACAGCAGCCACGCCTGCCAGGGCGCCTGGCCGGTCGCCGCGGCCCAGCCGATCACGGGCGGGAAGGCGCCCGCCGCGCCGCCGATGACGATGTTCTGGGGCGTCCGGCGCTTCAGCAGCAGGGTGTAGAAGGCGGCGTAATAGACGATGGTCAGCAGCAGCAGGCCGCCCGCCAGCCAGTTGGTCGTCATGCCCAGCAGCATGACCGAGAAGATCGACAGGATGACGCCGAAGGCCATGGCGTCGTTCTTGCGGACGCGCCCGGCCGCGACAGGCCGCCCGCGCGTGCGCCGCATCAGGGCGTCGGTCTCGCCCTCCAGGGCCATGTTCAGCGCCCCGGCCGCGCCCGCGCCCACGGCGATGCACAGGATGGCGATGGCGGCCGAGATCCAGTCCAGGTCCCCCCCGGCGACGACCAGTCCCGTCACCGCGGTGAAGATCACCAGCGACATGACGCGCGGCTTCAGCAACTGGAAGAAGTCTTCCGGCTGGGCCGTCGAGATCGCGGGCTGGGGTGTGGCTTCAGTCATCGCATTTCAAAAACCTGAGGGCCGCCCTTTCGGCTGAAAGAGCGGCCCCCGTGTGTCAGTTCCGGATCAACCGGCCTCTAGTGGTCGTCGCTCTTGACCACCGGCAGCTCGTTGAACTGGTGGTGCGGCGGCGGCGAGGACAGGGTCCACTCCAGCGTCGTGGCGCCTTCGCCCCACGGGTTGGCGACGCCCTTGCGGCGACGGATCGCCGACTCGGCCAGCATGACCAGGAAGACCAGCACGCCCACCGCCGTGATCGCATAGCCGATCGACGAGATGTGGTTCCAGAAGGCGTACCCGTCCGCGTAGTCCACATACCGGCGCGGCATGCCCTGGAGGCCCAGGAAGTGTTGCGGGAAGAAGACCAGGTTGACCCCGACGAACATGATCCAGAAGTGCGCACAGCCGAGGAACTCGTTGTACTTCACCCCGAACATTTTTTCGTACCAGTAGTAGAAGCCGCCGAAGATCGCGAAGACCGCGCCCAGCGACAGCACATAGTGGAAGTGGGCCACGACGTAATAGGTGTCGTGCAGGCTGTAATCGATGCCGGCGTTGGCCAGGACCACGCCGGTCACGCCGCCGACGGTGAACAGGAAGATGAAGCCGATCGCCCACAGCATGGGCGTCTTGAAGCTGATGGAGCCGCCCCACATGGTGGCGATCCAGCTGAAGATCTTCACGCCCGTCGGCACCGCGATGATCATGGTCGCGGCGATGAAATAGGCGCGCAGGTTCACGCTCATGCCGACCGTGAACATGTGGTGCGCCCACACGATGAAGCCGACGAAGCCGATGGCGACCATGGCGTAGGCCATGGCGAGGTAGCCGAAGATCGGCTTCTTCGAGAAGGTCGAGACGATGTGGCTGACGATGCCGAAGCCCGGCAGGATCAGGATGTAGACCTCGGGGTGGCCGAAGAACCAGAACAGGTGCTGGAACATGACGGGATCGCCGCCGCCGGCCGGGTCGAAGAAGCTGGTGCCGAAGTTGCGGTCGGCCAGCAGCATGGTGATGGCGCCGGCCAGGACGGGCAGCGACAGCAGCAGCAGGAAGGC
>NZ_JAKFEB010000149.1:0-4454 GCF_036677305.1 Brevundimonas sp.
AGCCTCACGCGGGGATGACGGCGGTGGTCTCGATCTCGATGCGGGCCGCGTCCTCGATCAGCCCCTTGACCTCGACCACGGCCATGGCGGGATAGTGGGGCCCGATCAGTTCGCGCCACGCCGCCCCGATATCGCGAAGGGCGGACAGGTATTCGGCCTTGTCGACCACGTACCAGGTCATACGGACGATATGCTCGGGGCCGGCTCCGGCCTCTGTCAGGACCGCGAGGGTGTTCTGGATGGTCTGACGGAACTGGCCGGCGAAACCGGCCTCGACGAACACGCCCTCGGGCGTCCAGCCGATCTGGCCGGCGACGTAGACGGTGCGACCGGTGGCCTCGACGCCGTTGGAATAGCCCTTCGGCCGGGGCCAGCCTTCGGGAAGCAGGACGCGGTTCATGGGGCGGTCTCCACGAAGGGGGCGATGCGGGCGCGCAGGGCCTCGGGCCAGGGCTCGGGTTTCAGCGAGGCGCCGACGTAGACGATGGTCTGGCTCGCCTCGAAGCGCAGATCGTCGCCGGCCCTGATGCGATGGCGCAGGCCGCAGGAGGCTCCGCCCAGCCTTGTCACCGTCAGATCAAAGGTCAGCTCGTCCTCCAGCCGCGACGGGGCGATGAAGCGGGCCTCGACGGCGGCCGTCGGAACGCTGACGCGGCGCTCGACATGCAGTTCGCGGAACGAGGCCTGTAGCGGCCCGGCGAACCAGTCCTCGACGACGCCGTTCAGCATCTCGAAATAGCGCGGAAAGAAGACGATGCCCGCCGCGTCGCAGTCGGCGAAGCGGACGCGGCGCTCGACGGTGAAAACTTCGCCCGTCATGTCGGCTCCTTGAGCCGGAAGCGCTGCAGCTTGCCGGTCTGGGTCTTGGGCAGGGCGTCCACGAAGTCGAGGCCGCGCGGGTATTTGTACGGGGCGATGACGCCCTTCACGAAGGTCTGGAGCTCGGCCCGCAGGGCGTCGGACGGGACGCAGCCCTCGTTCAGGACGACGAAGGCCTGGACGATCTGGCCGCGTTCGGGATCGGGCGCGCCGATGACGGCGGCCTCGGCGACGGCGGGGTGGCGCAGCAGGGCGTGTTCCACCTCGGGCGCGCCGATGTTGTAGCCGGACGAGATGATCATGTCGTCGGACCGGGCCACGAACCAGAACCAGCCGTCCTCATCCAGCCGGTAGACGTCGCCGGTCAGGTTCCAGCCGTCCTGGACATAGGCGGCCTGTCGCGGGTCGTCGAGATAGCGGCAACCCGTCGGGCCGCGCACGGCGAGGCGGCCGGTCTCGCCCGGGGGCAGGGGGCGGCCGTCGGCGTCGATGATGCGGGCCTGATAGCCGGGGACGGCCTTGCCGGTGCTGCCCGGGCGGATGTCGTCGCCGCGCGCCGAGATGAAGACGTGGATCATCTCGGTCGAGCCGATGCCATCGATGATGCGGACGCCGGTCGCATGATGCCAGGCGTCGGAGGTGGCGGCGGGCAGGGCCTCGCCGGCCGAGACGCAGGTGCGCAGCGACGACAGGTCGTGCTCGCCGGCCAGTTTCAGCAGGGCGCGGTAGCCGGTCGGGGCGGTGAACAGGGCGGTGGCCCGATGGCGGGCGACGGTCTCGGCCAGGGCGTCGAAGCCGGGGCGATTGGCGAAGGCGGTCGCGGCGCCGACGGCGGCCGGGAAGACCACCAGCCCACCGAGGCCGAAGGTGAAGGCGATGGGCGGGGTGCCGACGACGACGTCGTCCTTCGTCAGGCCGAGGATGTGTTTCGCGAAGGTGTCGGCCATGGCGAGGATGTCGCGATGGAAATGGACGCAGCCCTTGGGCTTGCCCGTGGTGCCCGAGGTGAAGGCGATCAGGGCGGGGTCCTCGGCGGCCGTGTCGACGGCTTCGAAGCGGAAGCCCATGGGCAGGGCCTGGGCCGCCATCCGCAGGACCGTCGAGGTCATCACCTCCGTCAGGGACGGCGCCCCGTCCCGGGCCTCGGCCACGACCTCCGCGAAGGCGTCGTAGACCAGCGCATGGCTGATCCGCGCCTTGTCGATCACGGTGGCCAGTTCGGCTGCGCGCAGCATGGGCATGGTGGCGACGACCACGCCGCCGGCCTTCAGGATCGCGAACCATGCGAGGACGGTCCAGCTGGAGTTGGGCCCGTGCAGCAGGACGCGGTTGCCGGGAACCAGCCCCATCTCCTCGACCAGCACCTGCGCCATCCGACCCGAGATGGCGTCGACGCGGCTCCACGAAAACTCGAGGTCGTGGTCGATCAGGGCGCGGGCGTCCGGGCCCGCCGCCTCGATCGCGCGACGCAGCAGTTCGACGCCGGCGTTCAGCCGATCGGGATAGTTCAGTTCCGGCAGGTCGAAGATCAGTTCCGGCTGCTGCTCCGCCGGCGGCAGATGGTCGAGCACGAACAGGTCGAGATGCGCGCTGCTCCCCATCAGGCGCCTCCCATGCCGGCGAGAACCTGCCGGGCGATGACGATCTTCTGCACCTCGGAGGCTCCCTCATAGATGCGCAGGGCGCGGATCTCGCGGTACAGCCGCTCGACCGGATGGCCCGAGACGACGCCGAGGCCGCCGAACAGCTGGACGGCCTGGTCGATGACGGCCTGCGCCTCGTCGGTGGCGTAGAGTTTGGCCATGGCGGCTTCGCGGGTGACGCGCGGCGCGCCCTGATCCTTCAGCCAGGCGGCGCGGTAGATCAGCAGGGCCGAGGCGTCGATCTTCAGCGCCATGTCGGCCAGCGAGGCCTGCACCAGCTGCAGGTCGCTCATCGGCGCTCCGAACAGCTTGCGGGCGACGGTGCGGCTAGCCGCCTCGTCGAAGGCCCGGCGCGAGAAGCCGAGGGCGGCGGCGGCGACGGTGGAGCGGAACACGTCCAGCGTGGCCATGGCGATGCGGAAGCCGTCGCCCGGCGCGCCGAGGATACGGTCGCCGTCGATGCGGCACCGGTTGAACCGGATCGTGGCCAGCGGGTGGGCGGCCATCAGGGGGATGCGCTCAACGATCTCGAAGCCGGGCGCATCCGCGTCGACGACGAAGGCGCTGATGCCCTTGGCGCCCGTTCCTTCGCCGGTGCGGGCGAAGACGGTGTAGCGGTCGGCGAGGCCGCCGTTGGAGATGAAGGTCTTGGTCCCGTCGAGGATCCAGTCATCGCCGTCGCGGCGCGCGCTGGTCGACAGGGCGGCGACGTCCGATCCGGCGTCGGGCTCGGACAGGGCGAAGGCGGCGATGGTCTGACCCGACGCCACGCCCGGCAGCCAGCGGGACTTCTGGTCGTCTGTGCCGAACAGGCTGATCGGGCCGGAGCCGAGGCCCTGCATGGCGAAGACGAAGTCGGCGAGGCCGGAGCGGCGGGCCAGGGTCTCGCGCGTCAGGCACAGGGTACGCACGTCCAGCTTGCCGTTGGCGTCCGGCACGGCGTTGTTCAGCCAGCCGCCGTCGGCCAGCGCCTTCAGGATCGTCCGGCAGTCGCCGTCCAGATCATGGTCGCCATGCAGGTGCAGGACGTCGCCGTTCGCCTCGGCCCAGGTCTCGATGTCGGCGGCGAAGGCGCGGTGGCGGTCGTCGAAGAAGGGCCAGTCGAGGAAGGTGCGGTCGGCCATGGCTCAGTTCCCCTCGAACACCGGCTCGCGCTTGGCGGCGAAGGCCTCATAGGCGCGGCGGAAGTCCTTGGTCTGCATGCAGATGGCCTGTGCCTGGGCCTCGGATTCGATCGCAGCCTCCAGGCTCATGTCCCATTCGACGTTGAGCTGGTTCTTGGTGATCCCGTGGGCGAAGGTCGGCCCCTTCGCCAGGGAGCGGGCCAGTTCCAGCGCTGTCTCCATCAGGGCCTCGCCCTCGACGACGCGGTTGTGGAAGCCCCAGCGCTCGCCCTCGTCGGCGGTCATGACGCGGCCGGTGAACAGCAGTTCCGACGCCCGGCCCTGACCGATCTGGCGGGGCAGGATGGCGCAGGCGCCCATGTCGCAACCGGCCAGGCCGACGCGGGTGAACAGGAAGGCCGTCTTTGTCCGCGGCGTGGCGATGCGCAGGTCCGAGGCCATGGCCATGATGGCGCCGGCCCCAACGCAGACGCCGTCCAGCGCCGCGATGACGGGCTGGGGACAGCCACGCATGGCCTTGACCAGATCGCCGGTCATGCGGGTGAAGGTCAGCAGGGCCGGCATGTCCATTTCGGTCAGCGGGCCGATGATCTCGTGCACGTCGCCGCCCGAGGAGAAGTTGCCGCCCGCGCCGGTGACGATCACCACCTTGCAATCGTCGGCGTGGGTCAAGGCGCGGAACAGGTCGCGCATCTCGGCATAGGACTCGAACGTCAGTGGATTCTTCCGCTCAGGCCGGTTCAGGGTCAGGGTGGCGACGCCGTCGTCGTCGACCGACCACAGGAAATGGGCCGCCTTGTAGTCGCGCGCCTTCATCCGTTCAGCTCCTCGTGCGTGGTGGCGTGGAGCGACCGCTTGGCGCGCTCCA
>NZ_JAKFEB010000150.1:0-4030 GCF_036677305.1 Brevundimonas sp.
CGCCTTCCGCGCCTCTATCCGCGTCCAGATGCGGTCGTGGGCGGTGAAGAAGACCGTCTGCACCAGCGGCTCGACGATGCCGATGGTCAGGGCCACGCGCCAGTCGCCGGTCAGGGCGAAGGCCACGGACACCGCGACCACGAAATGCATCACGCCGTAGGTGACGGATTTCAGCGCGATCTGTTTGAACGAGCGGGGCAGGGCGTGGCTGTGGCCGTGGTGGCCGTGGGCGCGGGTCTGCTCCTCCGGCGCCATGATCTGGAGCCGGGCGGTGAACGCCTCGGCGGCCTCCTCGACGGTCGACAGGCGTTTGCGCCGCTCGATCCGGTGCCAGACGCGGTCGTGGATCGAATAGGCGATGGTCTGGAAGAAGGGCTCGACCACGCCGACGGCCAGCGCCAGCCGCCAGTCGCGCGTGATGGCGAAGGCCACCAGTATGGCGACCACCAGGTGCATCACGCCATAGCTCGCGATCTTGAGCGCGAGGCGGCGGGCGGTGCTGATGAGCGTGCGGACCATGGATCTCCAGATGTGGGGCCGGCGCCGCATCCGGCAAGCCAATTGTTCTTATCGTGGCGATAAGCGCGCCCGGCCCTTGCGGTTCCCCGCCTGTCGCCGCTATACGCGGCCCGCAAAACGGAGACTCCTCATGGAGATACGCGAAGGGCTCACCTTCGACGATGTTTTGCTGGAACCCGGCCCGTCCGAGATCATGCCCGCCGACGCGGACGTCTCGACGAAGCTCACCCGCGACATCAGGCTGAACATCCCGCTGACCTCGTCCGCCATGGACACGGTCACTGAAAGCCGGCTGGCGATCGCCATGGCCCAGGCCGGCGGTCTGGGCATCCTTCACCGCAACATGACGGTCGAGGAACAGGCCGATCAGGTCCGCGAGGTGAAGCGCTACGAAAGCGGCATGGTCATCAATCCGGTGACCATCACGCCGCAGACCACCCTGGGCGAGATCCGCCAGATCGTGGCCAAGAAGAAGATTTCCGGCTTCCCGGTGGTCGATCCCGTCAGCGGCAAGCTGGTCGGCATCCTGACCAACCGCGACATGCGGTTCGACACCGACCCGACGCGCAAGGCCATCGAGCTGATGACCACGGGCGATCTGGTCACGGTGCGCGAGGGCGCCGGCCGCGACGAGGCGCGGGCCCTGCTGCGCGACCGCAAGATCGAGCGCGTCATCGTCGTCGACGAGGACTACCGCGCCACCGGCCTGATCACGATGAAGGACATCGAGAAGGCCCAGGCCCATCCCCACGCCGCCAAGGACGATCAGGGCCGGCTGCTGGTCGGCGCCGCCTCGACTGTGGGCGACGCGGGCTATGAGCGGGCCATGGCGCTGGCGGAGGCCGGTGTGGACGTGGTGGTCATCGACACCGCCCACGGCCATTCGATCCAGGTCAGCCGCGTGGTCGAGCGCATCAAACGCGAATCCAACCGCATCCAGATCATCGCCGGCAATGTCGCCACCTATGACGCCGCGCGGGCCCTGATCGACGCCGGCGCCGACGCCGTGAAGGTCGGCATCGGCCCGGGCAGCATCTGCACCACCCGCATCGTCGCAGGCGTCGGCGTGCCCCAGCTGACCGCCATCATGGAGGCCGTCCGTGCGGCGAAGGAGTCGGGCGCTCCGGTCATCGCCGACGGCGGCATCAAATATTCGGGCGATCTGGCCAAGGCCATCGCGGCCGGCGCCAGCGTGGCCATGATGGGTTCGATGTTCGCCGGCACCGACGAAAGCCCGGGCGAGGTCTTCCTGTACCAGGGCCGGTCCTACAAGTCGTACCGGGGCATGGGCTCGGTCGGGGCCATGGGCGCCGGCTCGGCCGACCGCTATTTCCAGAAGGAAGTCGAGGACACCCAGAAGCTGGTGCCCGAGGGCATCGAGGGCCAGACGCCGTACAAGGGGCCGATCGCCCCGGTGCTGCACCAGATGGTCGGAGGCCTGCGGGCGGCCATGGGCTATGTCGGCGCGGGAAGCATTCCCGAGCTGCAGGAGCGGGCCCGCTTCGTCCGCATCACCGGCGCCGGTCTGCGCGAAAGCCATGTCCATGACGTGATGATCACGCGGGAAGCGCCGAACTATCGGCAGGGCTGACGGAAGAGGGGATGGAAGCCATGGATATGACGCCTGAATTCATCGTCCTGGCCTTCGTGCTGATCCTGGCCGTCGTCCAGATTCTCGCGGCCGTCATCGCGCGGACGGCCGAGCTCGGGGTCAAGTGGAACGCCGGCGCCCGCGACGAGGCGGTTCCCCCGCCCGGAAAGCTGGCCGGCCGGCTGATCCGCGCCCAGGCCAATCTGTTCGAAACCCTGCCCATCTTCGCCGCCGCCGTGATTATGGCGCATGTGGCTGGCAAGGACGGCGGCCCCCTGACCCTGTGGGGGACGCATCTCTATCTTTTCGGCCGCGTGATCTACCTGCCGCTCTACGCCTTCGGAGTCGCCTATGTCCGCTCTCTGGTGTGGGTGGCGTCGCTCGTGGGGCTGCTCATGGTCCTCGCGGCCCTGTTCGTTTGAAAGCCTGAATTGACCCCAGCAGCCCGCCTGGCCTCAGCCGCCTCCGTCCTCGACAGCATCGCCCAGGGCCGCGCGCCCGCCGATGTGGTCCTCAAGGCATGGGGCGCCGCCAACCGCTATGCGGGGTCCAAGGACCGCCGCGCCGTCGCCGAGCGGGTCTATGAGGTGCTGCGCGCGCGCGGTCGTCTGGTCCGCGCCATGGGCGGTCGCGAGGACGGACGGGCGCTGGTGATCGGCTCGCTGGCCTTCATCGACGGCCTGTCGCTGGAAGAGATCGAGGCCCTGCACTCGGGCGACGGCTACGGCCCGCGCCCCCTGTCGAAACAGGAGCGCGCCCGCATCGAGGCCGGGGAGGGCGATCTGCCCGACTGGGCCGCCGCCGGCCTGCCCGAGTTCGTGGCCGAGGACCTGAAGACGACCTTCGGCGACCGCTGGAGCGAGGAGGCCGCCGCCCTGATGGCCCGCGCCCCGGTCGACCTGCGCGTCAATACGGCGAAGACCACGGTCGAGGCCGCCCGCCGCGACCTGACCGCAGGCGGTTTGTCGCCCGCGCCGACGCCGTGGTCGGCGGTCGGCCTGCGCCTGCCGTCCGAGCCCGCGCCCAATGTTCAGGGCCTCCAGGCCTTCAACGTGGGCGAGATCGAGATCCAGGACGAGGGCAGTCAGATCGTGACCTGGCTGGCCGGATCGGGCCTGGACTTCACGCCCGACAGCATCGTCGTCGACTATTGCGCCGGCGGCGGCGGCAAGACCCTGGCCCTCGCGGTGCAGGGCCTGCCTGAAGCCGACCCCTCGAAGGTCGCCGCGCCCCGGCCCGCGGGCTGGTCGCCGGTCGGCGCTGACGAGGAAGCGGCCGTGAAGACGGCGCCGCGCGTCGCCGGGATGCGGCTGATCGCCTGCGACGTGGTCCAGAAGCGGCTCGACAACATCCGTCCGCGTCTCGAACGCGCCGGCGTCGAGGCCGACCTGCGCATGCTGGGCCCGAACGGCGGCGGCGTGGAGGAATTCAACGGCAAGGCCGATCTGGTCTTCGTCGACGCCCCCTGCAGCGGCTCCGGCGCCTGGCGCCGCCGGCCCGAGGACGCCTGGCGTCTGAAGGCCGACGAGGTCGAGCGGCTGCACGCCCTGCAACTGCGCATCCTCGGACAGGCCGCCCAGCTGGTGAAGCCCGGCGGCCGGCTGGCCTATGTCACCTGTTCGATCCTGACGCGCGAGAACGAGGCCGTCGCCGACGCCTTCGAGGCGGCGCATCCCGGCTTCAAGCCGGTCGCGGCTGCCGACCTGCTGGCGGCGAAGACCCTGACCAACGCGGCCCACACGGGTCTGGGCGGCAAGGCCTCCGGCGGGCGCATCCGTCTGTCGCCCGCCTCGACCGGCACCGACGGCTTCTTCGCGGCCCTCTACGAGCGGCGGGCGTGAGCCGGGACTGGACCCTTTCCAGCTTCGGTCCGAAGACCGCCCTCTGCGTCATGGCCGCCGAGCCCGAATACGGCCCGGC
>NZ_JAKFEB010000151.1:0-3208 GCF_036677305.1 Brevundimonas sp.
GTCCTCAAGGACCCCCGGCGTAAGCGCCCCCGGGCTTCATCGCTCGACCACAGCCCGCCGACATCGAGAAGCGTGGATCCGACGCCCTCCCCACCGACGGGATGGGGGGATTATGGGGCGGGGGTTACATGCGGCTACGAGATGACGCTGCTGCGTGTTGATAAACGTTAGAGGTCAAAGGGTTGGCTTCTGGAAGTCGTCTGTTTCAGCGCCAACTTGCAGCATTGAACCGTCATTCCGGGGCGCTCGAAGAGCGAACCCGGAACCCAGGGGATCGGACGCCGTCGTCCGACGCGCCGCCAATATCGAGCCTGGTCCCCTGGGTTCCGGGTTCCTCGCTGCGCTCGGCCCCGGAATGACGGAAGGTGGGGTGGCGCTCCGCCCCGGAATGACGGGGGTGGCGGGCGCCGGGGACAAATCCCTCACAACACCTTCTTCAGCACCGGCCGCAGGTTCACCGCCCCGTCGCGGAAATCCTTCCAGGGATCGGGCTTCTTCAGCAGGGCGGCGGCGTCGTGGAGGGTGTAGGCGCGGGGATCGAGGCCGGTCTTCACCTGCGACCAGGACAGGGGGAAGGCGACGCCGGCGCCGGGGCGGGCGCGGGGGGACCAGGGGGCGACGGCGGTGGCCATGCGGCCGTTGCGCAGATAGTCGAGGAAGATCTTTCCGCCCCGCGCCTTCTTGGCCAGGGTGGTGGTGAAATGGTCGGGGTCGGCGGCGCGGACCCGTTCGCTGACGGCCTTGGCGAAGGCCTTGCACTGGTCCCATTCGATGCGGCTTTTCGCGTCGGCCCTGATCGGCGCGACGACGTGCAGCCCCTTGCCGCCGGTGGTCTTGACGAAGGCGTTGAGGCCGAGGCTCTCCAGCTCCTTCTTCACCGTCTTCGCGGCGGCGATGACGTCGGCGAAATTCAGGCCCTCGTCGGGGTCGAGGTCGAAGGTGATCTGGTCCGGCGTTTCCGGGTCGTTCGGCTTGCAGCCCCAGGGGTGGAGTTCCAGTCCGCCCGACTGGCCGATGGCGACCAGGCCGCCGACGTCGACGACGCCGACATAGGGTTTGCGCTCCTTCACATCGATCAGCTTCAGCCGCGGGTTGGAGCCGGGCATGGCGTGGCGCTGGAAGAAGGTCTCGCCGGTGATGCCCTCGGGCGCGCGAATGATGGAGACCGGGCGGTCGGCGACGTGGGGCAGGATGCGTTCGGCGGCCATCTCGTAATAACGGACGAGGTCGGCCTTGGTCAGGGCCGGCTTGCCGTCGGCCGCGGGCCACAGGATGCGGTCGGGGTTGGAGATGGTGACGCCGGCGACGACCAGTTTCGCCTTGCCGCGCGGCTCGCCGGGGATGGCCAGTTGGGGCGGGGCGGAGACCTTGCCGGTCTCCTTTGACGGCTTCGACGGCGCCTGCGGTTTCTCCGTCACCTCGGGTGCGGACTTGTCTTCGCGCAGGCCCTTGAAGGCCGCCTGACGCAGGGAGCCGGTGTCGGTGTAGCCGCCGTGTTCGATCTCGGCGACGAGGGTGGGCGTGACCCAGTGGATGGTCTGGCCGGCGGAGGACGAGCGGCGCGGGGCGCCCTTGCCGACGAAGGGGCTGTGGTCGGTCTTCGCCTTCCTGAGGGCGGGCAGAAGCGTCTTGAGCAGGGGCTGGCTGTAGCCCGTGCCGACCCGGCCGAGGTGGCGCAGGCCCTTGCCGTCCCTGGCGTCGACGTCCTGCACCCCGACGATCAGGGAGCGGAAGCGGTCGCCCTCGGAGGTCCAGCCGCCGACGACCACCTCGTCCCGGCCGCGGCATTTGGACTTCAGCCAGGTGGTCGAGCGGCCGGCGGTGTAGCGGGCGTCCAGCGACTTGGAGATGACGCCTTCCAGATCCATGCGGCAGGCGCTGTCCAGCACGGCCTGACCGGTAGTGGCGAAATGGTCGACGTAGCGGATGCGTTTCGCGGCGCTCTTCGGGATGCGGTCGATGTACGCCTGAAGCCGCGCCTTGCGGTGGGACAGGGGCAGGCCGCGCAGGTCCTCGTCGCCCTCGAACAGCAGGTCGAAGGCGAAATAGATCAGCTCGCTTGTCTTGCCGTCCGAGATGGCGGCCTGCAGGGCCGAGAAGTCGGGCATGTGGTCCTCGGCGAGGGCGCACAGCTCTCCATCGACGACGCCGTCGGGCCAGTGGGCGGCGTCGTCGGCGTGGGCCTGGAATTTGGCCGACCAGTCGAGGCCCTTGCGGGTGCGAAGGGTCGCCTTGCCGCCGCCGACGCCGATCTGGATGCGGTAGCCGTCGAACTTGATCTCATGCGCCCAGCCGGCGCCGCGCGGGGGGTAGTCGGCGATCTTGCACAGCTGGATGGGGACGAAGGCGGGCGGCTTTTTCGAGGTGCTGGCGGCGGCCTTGGTGGGTTGGGGTTTGGGCGGGGCCTTGCGGGTGGTGGTCTTTGACGACTTCCATTCCTTCGAACCGCCCGCGATCTCGGCCAGGGTGCGGCCCGAGACGATCGAGGCGTCGATCTCCATATTGGCGTCGCCCTCGCCCTCGACGGTGTATTCGTCGCGCTCCTTGATCAGCAGCCAGTTGTTGCGTTTCGAAGGCTTGCCGCGGTCGGAGCGGAGGCGGATCAGCGCCCATTTTCCCTTCAGCCGCTCGCCGTGCAGGACCATCTTGATCTGGCCCTTTTTGAAGGCAGCATCGAGGTCGGGCTCCTGCGGCTCCCACGTGCCGCGGTCCCACATCTGCACCGTGCCGGCGCCGTAGTTGCCGGCGGGGATGGTCCCCTCGAACGAGCCGTAGTCGAGCGGGTGATCCTCGACCTCGACGGCGAGGCGTTTGACCAGGGTGTCGCGCGACGGCGCCTTGGTCACGGCCCAGGACTTGAGTACGCCGTCGACCTCGATGCGGAAGTCGTAGTGCAGGCGCGTCGCGGCGTGGCGCTGGATCAGATAGGTCAGGGCGGTGGTCTTCGCCTTGCCCTTGCGGCCCTTGGGCTCCGGCGTTTCCGCGAAGCTGCGTTTGGCCTGATAGGTTTTGAGTTCGCCGCGGGCTGCCATGGCGGGTGAACGCCGGGGGGCCGGGAGCGTTGCGGCTGTGAAGTGGCTAGTGGCTAGTGGCTGGTGGCTGGCCGCCGCCTGCGGGGCCGCGCTGACCGCGTCGCCCTTCCGCCGTCAGTCGTGCGACAATCACTAGCCACTAGCCACTAGCCACTAGCCACTAGCCACTAGCCACT
>NZ_JAKFEB010000152.1:0-5366 GCF_036677305.1 Brevundimonas sp.
AGGCGTCCAAGATCGGCTATCAGGGCCAGGTCGCGGGCATGGCCGCGATCGTCGCGGCCTGCGTCGCCACCTTCCTGTGCTTCGCCCTGACGGGACCGATCAGCCGCATCCTCGGCGACATCGGCATGTCGATCATCGTGCGCGTCCTGGGCCTGATCCTCTGCGCCCTGGCGATCCAGTTCATCCTGCTGGGCCTGTCGGAAGCCATTCCGGGCATGATCTCGGGGGCGGTGACCACACCGTATCCGGAGGGCGGTCACTGAGGCGGTCGACCCTTCCCATCCCGTCATTCCGGGGCGCGCAGCGGAACCCGGAACCCAGGAGACCGGACCCCATCGACTGGTCCGCTCACCGCCCCCGCGTCGAGACGCCTGGGTTCCGGGTTCGGCTCCCGGCTGCGCCGGCCCCCGCCCCGGAATGACGGGAAGGGGAGAACCGGTTCAGATCCGCTTCAGCCGCTTCGCATGGCCGCCGACCATGTTCAGCGCCATGCCGTCCGGCAAATGCTTGGCAAGCGCCGCCAGCAGATTGTTCATCGCCCCCGGCGTCACCTTCGGCCGGTTGGCCTCGCAGGCGGCGTAACCCACGCGGGCCACGTGGTCGGCGGTCTGCCACATCCAGCCCGGATAGGCCGACGAGACCTCATCCCGCGTGCCGTTCACATCGTGGAACTCGGTCAGGGTGTAGCCGGGGCACAGGGCGGTGACGTGGACGCCGGTCCCGCGCAATTCGAGGTGCAGGCCCTGCGAGGCCTTGATCAGGAAGCTCTTGATCGGCCCGTACAGGGTGTCGCCGCCGGTCGCGGGCATCTGGCCGGCCAGCGAGGCGACGTTGAGGATGCGGCCGTAGCCGCGCTCGACCATGGCGGGGGCGAACAGCCGGGCCAGCTCGACGGGGGCGGCCAGCATGACGCGGATCATGGCGGAATGGGCGGCCGGATCGGTGTTGAGAAAGCCCGCCGTGCGGCTGAAGCCGGCGTTGTTGACCAGGCCGTCGATGTGGAGGCCCCGCGCCTGCAGGGCGTCGTACAGGCGTCGCGGCGCGGCGGGGTCGGCGAGGTCCTCCGTCAGGACGGTGGTCGCGGCGCCCGCATGGGAAAGCTCTTCGGCCAGCGCCTTCAGCGGCGCCTCGCGGCGGGCGGTCAGGACCAGGTCCCGGCCGTGTTCCGCATAGACCCGGGCCAGGGCCGCGCCGATGCCGGCGGACGCGCCCGTGACCAGCACGACCGGACGCGGCCGCGAGGGCAGGCTCATGTCAGGCGGCGACCGGGCAGGATGAATGCGGCGCGAAGGCGGCCAGCGACGGCGGGTCGTTGTCCAGCAGGTCGGCGATGGTGATCTTCGACAGGGCCGCGCCGGCGGCCAGATCGGCGGCGGTCAGGGCCTTGGCGACCTGACGCGGGATGTGCTCGCTGACCGGGCAGCCCTTGGCCCCGGCGGGCGGCGAACCCAGCTGGGCGCAGCCGTTGACGGCGCGCAGAACGGTTTCCAGCGAGATGTTCTCGGGCCTGTGCAGCAGCCAGGCCCCGCCCGAGGCGCCCGGCCGGGTGGCGATCAGCCCGGCCTTGGCCAGCAGGGCGGTCACGCGGCGCACGACGACGGGGTTGGTCGGGATGGAGGCGGCCAGAACCGCGCTCGCCGCCGCGTCGGCAGGCGAGAAGGCGCCCTTGTGGGCCAGATAGGCCAGGGTGTGGGCGGCGACGGGAAAGCGTTGGCTGTCTGACATGGTGCAGGCCTCAAGATAGGCGTTGCGAGGCCGTTTCACAAACCGGGTTCCCCCGGGCGGCGCGGGCCATGCAACCTTCGCACCCGCAGCACGATTGAACCGCGGAATGAAAGGGCCTAAAGGCTCGCCGCTCTTTTGATGGGAACCGCGCTGTGCGGGGTCCCGGAGGAACTTCATGGCCGGGGCCTCTCCCCAAGGTGAAGACGGCGCCGGCGCCGCCGCCTCTAACTCCCCAACCCCCTCCGACAAGTCCGTCGCCCCGGCCCATCCGCACCCCGCGGCGGCCGGCGAGGGCGGTCACGTCAAGGCCGGAAAATGGGGCCTGATCATCGGCGCCATCGGCGTCGTGTTCGGCGACATCGGCACCAGCCCCCTCTACGCCCTGCGCGAGGCGATCGGCCACGCCCGGGACGGCGTCGGCGGCGACCTGGCCGTGATCGGCGTCGTCTCCCTGGCCTTCTGGGCGCTGATGGTCGTGGTGACGTTCAAATACGTCATGTTCCTGATGCGGGCGGACAACAAGGGCGAGGGCGGGACCCTGGCCCTGATGGCGCTGGCGACCCACGCGGTGGGCCGGCGCAGCGCCTTCATCTTCATCCTCGGCGTATGCGGCGCGGCGCTGTTCTACGGCGACGGCATCATCACCCCGGCCATCTCGGTCCTTTCGGCGATCGAGGGCGTCAAGGACGCGCCGGGCGTCGGCGGCCGGCTGGATCCCTTCATCGTGCCCGTCTCGGCGGGAATCCTGATCGCCCTGTTCCTGGTCCAGGCGCGGGGCACGGCCGGTCTGGCGCGCTTCTTCGGGCCGATCACCGCGCTCTGGTTCCTGAGCCTCGGCGTGCTGGGCGTGATCCACATCTTCGACGACGTCTCGATCCTGCGGGCCCTGTCGCCCCACTATGGCGTGGAGCTGCTGATCAAGGACGGCTTCCTGGGCTTCATCATCCTGGGCAGCGTCTTCCTGGCGGTGACCGGCGCCGAGGCGCTGTACGCCGACATGGGCCATTTCGGCAAAGCCCCGATCCGCGCCGGCTGGATCGGCTTCGTCCTGCCCTGTCTGACGCTGAACTACCTCGGACAGGGCGCCCTGATCCTGTCGCATCCGGGCGCAGCGGAAAATCCGTTCTGGAGCATGGTGCCCTCGGCCATCTACTGGCCGATGCTGGGACTGGCGACGGCGGCGACCGTGATCGCCAGCCAGGCGGTCATCACCGGCGCCTTCTCGGTGACCCAGCAGGCGGTCCAGCTGGGCCTGCTGCCGCGCATCGACATCAAGAACACCTCCGAGACCCAGGCCGGCCAGATCTATGTGCCGGCGGTCAACAACCTGCTGATGATCGGCGTGCTGGTCCTGCTGTTCGTCTTCCAGAGCTCGCACAACCTGACCGCCGCCTATGGCGTGGCGGTGACGGGGGTCATGCTGATCAACACCCTGATGGCCTACTCCGTCATCCGGCATAAGTGGAACTGGCCGGTGTGGGCCGTGCTGGGGGCGCTGATCCCGTTCGGCTTCATCGACACCGTCTTCCTGACCTCCAACCTGCTCAAGATTCCGGACGGCGCCTGGATGCCGCTGGTGCTGGGCGCGGCCCTGGTGCTGCTGATGTGGACCTGGGTGCGCGGCACCCAGATCCTGTCGGACAAGACGCGCAAGGACAGCCTGCCGCTGACCGACCTGATCGAGATGCTGCGCGCCCGTCCGCCCCACCGGGCGCCGGGCACGGCCATCTTCCTGACCAGCGACCCCGACGTCGCCCCGGTCGCCCTGATGCACAATCTCAAGCACAACAAGGTTCTGCACGAGAAGAACGTCATCCTGACCGTCCGCACCACCGACCGGCCGCGCGTGCCGGAAAACCAGCGGGTCACGATCGAGCCGATCTCGGACGACTTCAAGAAGCTGACCATCAGCTACGGCTTCATGGAACAGCCCAATGTGCCCAGGGCGCTGGGCGTGTGCCGCAAACAGGGTCTGAAGTTCGACATCATGTCGACCAGCTTCTTCCTCGGCCGCCGCTCGGTCATCGCCTCGGCGACCCAGGGCATGCCGCTGTGGCAGGACAGGCTGTTCATCTTCCTGACCCGCAACGCGGCCAATCCGACCGACTTCTTCCATATCCCTCCCGGCCGCGTGGTCGAGCTGGGCGCACAGGTGGCCGTATGAGGCAGATCGCATGAGCCGGGGACCCGAACAGGGGCGCAGCTCCGCCGCCCGCGGCCGCCGCATGGCCGACAAGGCGCGGGCCGGAACCCGGCCGCCGCGCGCGCCCAAGGTGCAGGTCCAGGACGACAGCGCAGACATCGGCGTCGAGGCCCGGATCGCGGCCGGCGTGCTGCTGAACGCGGCGCTGGAAGGCCGCGGCGGGCTGGACGCCGCCCTGTCGTTCCGCGAGGTCGCCGGCCTGCCGGGACCGGACAGGGCCTTCGCTCGCGCCGTGGCCATGGCCGCCCTGCGCCGTCTGGGCGAGATCGACCAGATACTGGACCGCAAGCTGCAGAAGGGCCCGCCGCTGGCGGTGCGCACCATCCTGCGCGTGGCCCTGGCCCAGATGCTGATCCTCGAGACGCCGGCCTTCGCGGCGGTGTCGACGGCGGTGAAACTGGCCGAGCGCGAGCCCAGGACGCGGCCCTACAAGAATCTGGTCAACGCCGTGCTGCGCGGCATCGACCGCGAGGGGCCGGGCCTGACCACGGCCGAGAGCAATCTGCCCGAATGGCTGTCCGCCCGCTGGCGCGCCGCCTACGGCGAGGCGGCGCTGGTCGGACTGGCCCTGGCCGCACGCGAGGAGCCGGCGACGGACCTCAGCGTCAAGCCCGACGTCGACGGCGCGGCCGTGGCCGAGGCGGTCGAGGGCGAGGTCCTGCCGGGCGGTTCGATCCGCACGGGCCGGCGCGGCGATGTCGCGACATGGCCGGGCTTCGACGACGGCGTCTGGTGGGTCCAGGACGCGGCGGCCGCCGTACCCGGACGGCTGCTGGCCGCGAAGGCCGGCGAAACCGTCATCGACCTGTGCGCGGCGCCGGGCGGCAAGACCCTGCAACTGGCGGCTTCGGGCGCGACCGTGGCGGCGCTGGACCGGTCGGCGGTGCGGCTGAAGCGGCTGACCGAAAATCTGCAACGCACCGGCCTCGAGGCCGAGGTGGTCGCCACGCCCGCCGAGGACTGGGACGACGACCGCGTGTTCGACGCCGTGCTGCTGGACGCCCCCTGCACCGCGACCGGCACCTTCCGCCGCAACCCGGAAGTCCTGCGCGCCACCAAGCCCGCCGACGTCGCCAAGCTGGCCGACGTCCAGCACCGGCTTCTGGACGCCGCCGCTGAACGGGTGAAGCCGGGCGGCCGGCTGGTCTATTGCGTCTGTTCGCTGGAGCGCGAGGAGGGCGAGACCCAGATCATCGCCTTCCTGCGCCGGAACGCGGCCTTCAGGACCGCGCCCGCCGATCCGGTCGCCGTCGGCGCGCCGGAAGAAGCGCTGACGCCCGAGGGCTGGCTGCGCATCCTGCCGTCGATGTGGGCCGAAAAGGGCGGGGTGGACGGCTTCTTCGTCGCCCGTCTGGACCGGGTCGCCTGAGGCGGGATGGAGCCGGAGAGGTCGCGGCGAATGTCCGCTAAGGGCCGGGAGCCGGCCGTCGTCTCAATG
>NZ_JAKFEB010000153.1:0-13137 GCF_036677305.1 Brevundimonas sp.
AAGAAGATGTGCGAGCAGCTGCTGGCCAACACCGTGATCGAAAGCTACCGCATCGAGGCCGCGTGAAGCGGCTGATCCAGTTCTCGGTCGCGGCCTTCGTCCTGGTCTGCGTGCTGATCTTCGCCGCGGCGCTGGCCGGCGGACTGACCGATGATTCGGCCTTCACCCCGGCGGCCAAGGACGCGGCGCACTAGCGACCGCGACCGTCTTTGTGCGTTAGGCTGGCTCCGAACTCAGCGCGGAGCGATCTCATGGCCTTCACCGTCACCTCCACGGGCTTCAGGGACGGCGGCGTCCTGCCCGACGCCCAGGTCTACGCCGGGGGCAATCGTTCGCCGCAGCTGAGCTGGTCCGGCGCCCCCGAGGGCACGAAGAGCTTCGCCGTCACCTGCTACGACCCCGACGCGCCGACCGGCTCGGGCTTCTGGCACTGGACCGTGGCCAACATTCCCGCCGATGTGACCGAACTGGCCGAGGGCGGTCCCGTGCCCGCGGGCGCGGTCGAGGGCCGAACCGACTTCGGCGAGCCCGGCTTCGGTGGAGCCGCGCCGCCACAGGGGCACGGGCCGCATCGGTACATCTTCACGGTCTTCGCGGTGGACGTGGACAGCCTGCCGGTCACGCCCGAGGATTCGGGCGCCAAATACGGCTTCAACCTGCATTTCCATACGCTGGCCCAGGCGACGATCATCGGCGTGTACGAGAACAAGGGCTGAGCAAGCCATCGGGAGGGGCGGCATGAAGACCATCATCACGGCGATCGCTGCGGCGGCCCTGCTGGCCACGGCAGGCGCGGCCGCAGCGCAGGACGCTCCGGCGGTCGCCAACGACGCGACGGCGACGCCCGCGGGCATTCCGATGGACAGCGCCTGGCGGCGGGCTGTCTATGCGCAGGCGCATCAGCATTTCCAGCACCCGAGCTGGGGCTGGCGGCATTCGGAGCGCGACTATCTGTTCGGCATGGCGGTGGCGCAGGCCGAGGGGCTGACCGTCGACCCTGATGTGATGTTCGCCGCCGCCTTCCTGCACGACTGGGGCGGGATCGAGCCGTTCGCTGTCGCCGGCGTGGATCACGCCGTGCGTTCGGTCCAACTGGCCGAGCCCTTCCTGAAGGAGGCGGGTTTCCCCATGGAGAAATTCCCGGCCGTCCGCGCCGCCATCCTTGGACACATGTACGACAAGGAGCCTGGAGGTCCCGAGGCGATCGCCATTCACGACGCCGACGCCCTGGATTTCCTCGGCGCCCTCGGGGCCGCCCGGCTTCTGGCGGCGACGGGGGACCGGCCCGACTATGATCAGGCGCTGGGGCGGATCGAGCGATTCGCCGCCGACATTCCCCCTCGGCTGAAGACCGACGCCGCCCGCCGGATGGCCGAACCCCGCGTGGCGGCCATGACGGAATTCCTCGCCACGGTCCGAAGCGAGACGCCGGACGGCGCCAGACCCTGACATCAGCGGCAAACGCTGCTAAAGGGCGCCGCCATGAGCGCAGCCGTCATCGTCTTCCCCGGTTCCAACTGCGACCGCGACTGCAAGGTCGCCGTCGAACGCTCCACCGGCGAGCGGGTCGACATGGTCTGGCATCAGGAGACGGCGCTGCCCCCGGGCCTCGACCTGATCGTGCTGCCGGGCGGCTTCTCGTACGGCGACTATCTGCGCTGCGGGGCCATGGCGGCGCAGTCGCCGATCATGCAGGCGGTGAAGAAGGCGGCCGACGAGGGCGTGGCCGTTCTGGGCATCTGCAACGGCTTCCAGATCCTGTGCGAGGCCGGGATGCTGCCGGGCGCCCTGCTGCGCAACGCCGGCCTGAAATACGTCTGCAAGCCCATCAGCCTGACCGTGACCAACGGCCAGACCCGCTTCACCGCCGGCTATCAGGGCCAGCGCGAGGTGATCATGACCCAGGGCAATGGCGACGGAAACTATTTCGCCTCTCCCGAAGATCTCGCCCGTCTCGAGGGCGAGGGCCAGGTCGTGTTCCGCTATGTCGACAACCCGAACGGCTCGGTGAACGACATCGCCGGGGTCCAGAACGCGCGCGGAAACGTGCTGGGGATGATGCCGCACCCGGATCGCGCCTTCGAGGAAGAGCTGGGCTCGGCCGACGGCGCCACCCTGTTCCGGTCCATCTACGCCGCCGCCTGAGCCCGGGGCTCGGCGATGACCATGACCGAACGTCAGAAGATGGTCGCCGGGGAGCCCTATGATCCCGGCGATCCCGGCCTGCAGGCCGATCACGCCGCCGCCAAGCAATGGATGATCCGCTACAATGCGGCCTTCGGATCCAGCCCGTCCGACCGACTGGCCCTGTTGCGCGAACGGCTGGACGCGGCGGGCGACGGCGCGGTGATCCGCCCGCCCTTCCATTGCGACTACGGCTACAACATCCGGCTGGGCCGCGGCGTCTTTCTGAACTTCAACTGCGTGATCCTGGACGTCTGCGAGGTCGTCATCGGCGACCAGACCCAGATCGGGCCGGGCGTGCAGATTCTGACGGCGGACCATCCGCGCGCGCCGGAAGAGCGCGCCGCCGGGATCGAGTTCGGCAGGCCGGTCCGGATCGGCCGCAATGTCTGGATCGGCGGCGGCGCCCTGATCCTGCCGGGCGTCACGGTGGGCGACGATGCGATCATCGGCGCGGGCTCGGTCGTGACGAGGGACGTCCCCGCAGGCGCGACGGCGATGGGCAACCCCGCCCGGGTGAAACCCTAGACCCCCCAGGCCTTGCCGCCCGCGCCATAGCCGTCGATCGCCTCGAACATGGCGGACATCAGCGCGCGTTCCTCCCCGGTCACCTCGGGCTTCCAGACGTCGAAGATGAGGATGGTGCGGTCCTGCCCGCTGTCGTTGACGGCCTCGTGCTCGATGGTGTCGTCAAAGGCCCAGGCATGGCCCTCCTTCCACTCGCGAACGTCGTTGCCGACACGGAAGCGCGAGCCCGGCGGGGCGATCAGCGGCAGGTGGCAGATCAGGCGGGTGTTGATCAGGCCGTGATGCGCCGGGATGCGCGCGCCGGCCTTGAGCCGCGAGAACAGGATGGACGGCGTCCGGCCCGGAACGCGGCAAAGCGGGACCCCGGCAAGCGCCTCGAGCGTGCGCGGACAGCGGCGGGCCATGTCCGGCTGTTCCTCGCCGTCCTTCCACAGAAACAGGGCGCTCCAGTCGGCGTTGGAGGCCATGCCCTTTGAATCTGTGTTCGGCCGGTCGGCGCGCGGCTCGACATAGGGGCGGAACAGATCGGGCTCGGCCAGCAGGGCCTCGAGCTCTGTCCGGATATCCGCCGTCGCGTCCTCGACCGCCGACATCCACGGCAGGGTCTCGCGCGGCTGGAACTGAATCTGCGGCAGCCCGGGCAGCAGGTAGAAGCGCGGCTCCTGCTGATACAGCCGCTTGCGGCCGGCCATCAGGTCCAGCGACAGACTGAACCGGTCGCTGGATGTCGCGGCGTCGAAGCCGGAGCGGGCGAGGCAGTCGGTCAGGTACGACTGGAAGCGGGCGCCCTGATCCTGGATGGCGGCCTGCGCCCGCCGCAGCTCGACCGCCAGATCGGGTGGGAGATCGGCCACGTCGGCGGCGCCGCGCAGGGCCGAGTTGTAGAAGCTGGCGCCCGCCCGCTCGTCGCCCAGGCCAACCAGGGCGTCGCCCTTGGCGATCAGGGCGCGAAGGTCGCGCGGATTCGCGGCCAGGGCCCGGTCGGCGTCCGCCAGCCGGGCCTCAAAAGATTGCCGTTCCCTGGATTCCCCCATTCGCTGATCGAAGGTCGGCGAGCGGCGTCCGTCAAGATGAAACCGTCAGACGGCCGGATTGGCCGTGCGCGATTCGTCGTTATCGGAACCCTCGGCTCCCACGGACTGGTCCAGCGCATCCGGGTCGGCCTTGCGCACGCCGCCGGGGTCGCGGCGTGCGGCCGACCCGCCTTCGCCGGGGCCGACGTCCTGCGCGGGGGCGCGGTCGGCCTGGACGGACTCCGCTCCGGAGAGCGGGGATTCGGCGGGGGTGGGACGTGTGGTGTCGGCCATGGCGGGTCTCCGTTCCTGAGGCCCAATCAACCCGCGCCGGGACGCCCCGGTTCCTGCGATGAACCTTTGTGCGAGACCGAACGTACTTGTCTCCAGCCCGAGGAGAATACGATGTCGTCCATAGTCCGTCCCACGCCCGCCCAGATGACCAGACGAGTGATCGTCCTTGCCGCCGCGGTCTTCGCCGTGGTGGTCGGCCAGGGCCAGATGGCGCTCGGCTGGGGCCAGTCCGCCGCCGATTTCGCCGCCGACAGCGATGCGACGCTGAAGGTCGCGGGCTACGCTTTCGCCATCTGGGGCGTCATCTACCTCGGCCTGCTGGTCTATGCCGTGCGGCAGGTCCTGCCGCAGACGGGCGAAAGCCTGCTGATCCATCGGCTCGGCTGGCCTTCGGCCCTGGCCATGGCCGGTATCGGCCTGTGGATCGTCGCAGCCGCGATGGACGCCGAGATCGCCACGATCCTGCTGATCTTCGGCTCTCTGGCGGTGGTGCTGATCCCGCTGCTTCGGAACGCGGGCCCTATCCGCGCCCTGCCTGTCCGGGACCGCGACCGCTGGATGACGGTGTGGCCGCTGGCGATGCTGGCGGGATGGCTGACGGTGGCGGCGCCGCTGAACCTGATCACGGTGGCGACCGGAAACGGCGATCTGCCCGCCGTCCTGTCGCCGACCGTCTGGGCGATGATCGCCATCGGCGTGGTGGTTATGGTCGCCCTCGCCGTGACCCAGCGGATCAGGACCGTGGCCTACGCCGCGCCGATCGCCTGGGGTCTGCTGGGAGCGTTCGCGGCCGAACAGGCCCGCAACGGACCGCTGGCCTGGTTCGCCCTCGTGGCGGCGGTTGCGGTTCTGGTCGGGGCGATCGTTCTGAGCCTGCGCCTGCGACGAGGCGTCGAGCGAGCCGTCAGCGCCTAGGCCTGATCCTCTTGCCGGTCATCATCATTGGCGGCCTCGCTGGAGGCCCGCTCGGCGGCGGCGGAGGCGCCCGCGTCGTCGGCGGCGATCACGGGCGTATCCGGATCCTCGGGCGTCGCGGCGGGGTCGATGGGCTGGTCGGGCATCGCGGCCTCCTTGAGCTTCACGGAAACAATGGGCGTCTGCGCGCGATGTTCCGCGCTGGGCGGCTGACACCCGTCCTCTGAACGGCTAGAAGGCGCGCCCATGAGCGCTCCCGAAAAGACCATGGCCGAACTGGCCGCCGAATACGGCCTGGCCCCGAACGAATATCAGGTCGTCCTCGACCGGCTGGGGCGAGAGCCCAACAACGTCGAACTGGGCGTCTTCTCGGTGATGTGGTCCGAGCACTGCTCGTACAAGTCGTCCAAGATCCATCTGGGCAAGTTCCCGACCAAGGGCCCGCGGGTCATCTGCGGCCCGGGCGAGAACGCCGGGGTCATCGACATCGACGACGGCGACGCCTGCATCTTCAAGATGGAGAGCCACAACCACCCGTCCTTCATCGAGCCCTATCAGGGCGCGGCGACGGGCGTGGGCGGCATCATGCGCGACGTCTTCACCATGGGCGCGCGGCCCGTGGCCCTGCTGAACGCCCTTCGCTTCGGCGACCCGTCGCACGAGAAGACGAAGCGCCTCGTCAAGGGCGTGGTCTCGGGCATCGGCGGCTACGGCAACTGTGTCGGCGTGCCGACGGTGGCGGGCGAGACCAATTTCCACGCCGGCTACAACGGCAACATCCTGGTCAACGCCATGTGCGTGGGCGTGGCCCGGGCCGACAGCATCTTCTATTCGGCCGCGCCGGGCGGCGGCATGTCGGTGGTCTATTTCGGATCGAAGACGGGCCGCGACGGCATCCACGGCGCAACCATGGCCTCGGCCGAGTTCGACGAGGATTCGGACGAGAAGCGTCCCACCGTCCAGGTCGGCGATCCCTTCGCCGAGAAGCTGCTGATCGAGGCAACGCTGGAGCTGATGGCCTCGGGCGCCGTGGCCGCCATTCAGGACATGGGCGCGGCGGGCCTGACCTCGTCCTCGGTCGAGATGGCCGGCAAGGGCGGCGTCGGCATCGAGCTGAACATGGACGCCGTGCCCCAGCGCGAAGAGGGCATGACGGCCTATGAGATGATGCTGTCGGAAAGCCAGGAGCGGATGCTGGCCGTCCTGAAGCCGGGCCGCGAGGAAGACGGCCACCGCATCTTCAAGAAGTGGGGCCTCGACGCCGCCGTCATCGGCAAGACCACCGACACCGGGCATCTGGTCCTGAAACACCACGGCGAGATCGTCTGCGACGTGCCTCTGGCCCCCCTGTTCGACGACGCGCCCCTGTACGACCGCCCGTGGGTCCAGCCCGAGCTGCAGCCGCGTCTGGCCCCGGCCGACGTGCCCGCGCCTGAGAGCTGGGTCGATGCGGTGCTGAAGGTGCTGTGCTGCCCCGACATGGCCTCCAAGCGCTGGATCTGGGAGCAGTACGACCGCCACGTCATGGCCGACACCCTGCACGACTCGGCCACCGCGGCCGACGCCGGCGTGGTGCGGGTGCACGGCACGGACAAGGGTCTGGCCATGACCAGCGACTGCACGCCGCGTTATGTGCTGGCCGATCCCTATGAGGGCGGCAAACAGTGCGTGGCCGAGGCCTGGCGCAACCTGACCGCCGTCGGCAGCCGGCCCATCGCCATCACCGACAACCTGAATTTCGGCAATCCGCAGCGGCCCGAGATCATGGGCCAGATCGTCCGCGCCATCGACGGCATGGCCGAGGCCTGCCGCGTGCTGGACTTCCCCGTCGTGAGCGGCAACGTCAGCCTCTACAACGAGACCAACGGCGCGGCCATTCCGCCGACCCCGACCGTCGGGGCCGTGGGCCTTCTGACCAACTATGACGTCGTCGTCGGCTTCGGCGGCATGGTCGAGGGCGACGTGCTGGTGCTGATCGGGGAGACGGTCGGCGAGCTGGGCTCGTCCATCTATCTGCGCGAGGTTCTGGGCCGCGAGGACGGCGCCCCGCCGCCGGTCGATCTGGCGCTGGAGCGGGTCACGGGCGACTTCGTGCGCGGCCTGATCGAGGCCGGCGACCTGACCTGCGTCCACGACCTGTCGGACGGCGGACTGATCGGGGCGGCGGCGGACATCGCGCTGGCCTCGGACTGCGGCGTCGAACTGGACGCCACCTCGGCGACACACGCCCACATCCTGCTCTTCGGCGAGGATCAGGCCCGCTATCTGGTCGCCACGGCGGACGCGACGGGCATCATCGCGGCGGCCCAGAAGGCCGGGCTGCACGCCTCGGTGGTCGGGCGCGCCAAGGGACGCGACTTCTCCTCGGGCGGACCTGACGGCGACCTGTTCCGCGTGCCGCTGGATCATCTGCGCGAGATGCACGAGGCGTGGATGCCGACCTGGATCGAGGGTTGATGCGTGCCGTTGTCGCCGTCCTGCTGGGGAGTTTCGCCCTGACCGCCTGCGACGGCGGCGGAGATCCGGTCCAGCAGGCCTTGCGCGAGACAGCGGCGGCGAACCACTCGGCGGTTGTCAGGGAAACGGCGAGCGTCCCGGCTGCGGCCCCGGGCATGACGCGGCACGGCGTCTCCGCCGGGGACCGGGCCTTCATGGCGTCGGAAGCGGCCATGCACGCCGGCATGGCGGCGGCCTCGGGCGATACGGTGGACGAGGCCTATGTCGCCAAGATGATCGAGCACCATCGCGGCGCCCTGGCCATGGCGGATGTGGCCCTTGCACGATCGCAGGACGCGGAGATCCGCCGCATGGCGCAGGCGGTGAGGAACAGGCAGACGGGCGAGATCGCGGAGATGCAGGCCTGGAAGCCGACCCCGGCGAACTGACGCACCCCGCTATCGCCCGGCCGGATGCAGGCGTAGCGTCCCTTCATGGCTGACGGCTCCCCGACGTTCCGCCCCTGGACCCCGCCGCGACGCAACAAGCCCCTGGGCTTCGCGCAGTTCCTGTGGGTCAGCTGGCGCGATCCCCTGCTCATGTGGTCCGAGCGGCATTTCCGCGAACCGCAACTCTACGGCAAGGGCCCGATGGGCGCGGTCATCGTGGTCAGCCACCCGGCGGGCGTCCGCCGCGTGCTGACCGAGAACGCCGCCAACTACGAAAAGGGCGCCCTGCAGCGCCGCGTTCTCGGCCCGATGCTGGCCGACGGTCTGTTGCTGACCGAGGGCGACACCTGGCGGCGCGCGCGGCGCATCCTGGCCCCTCTGTTCACTCCGGTTCGCACCCAGCGGCTGGCCGTCCGCATGGGCGAGGTCTGCGCGCGACGGGTCCGGGACTGGTCCCTGCAGCACGGAGCCCGCGTGCTGAACATCGACAGCGAGATGTCGGGCCTGACCTTCGACATGCTCTCGGCCACCCTGTTCTCGGACGAGCTTGAGGGCGACGCCAAGGGATTCGAAAAGGCGCTGGACCGCTATCTGTCCATGGGCGCGCGGATTGATCCGCTGGACGTCATCGCCGCGCCTGCATGGGTCCCGCGTCTGGGTCGGGCGGCCAGCGGCGGCGTGGCCCGCTTCTTCGAGGAGCGCGTCAGCCGTCTGGTCACCCGTCGGCGGGCCCTGATCGAAAGCGGGACCGAGGCCCCCGACGACCTGCTGTCCGCCCTGCTGCTGGCGCGCGACGAGGAGGACGGCGCGGCCCTGTCGGATCGCGAGGTCGCCGCCAATATCCTGACCTTCATCCTCGCCGGTCACGAGACCACGGCCCGCACGCTGGGCTGGGCCCTGCACCTGATCTCGCGCAGCCCCGACGTCGCGGCCCGCCTGCGCGCCGAGGCAGACGCCTTCGACCTGTCCGATCCCAAATGGGCGGATGGCCTGCCCTGGACGCGGGCGGTCATCGAGGAGGCCATGCGGCTGTTCCCCCCGGCCCCCACCCTGGCGCGGCTTGCGCTGGGTCCCGATGAGATCGGCGGCCAGGCCATCGAGGCGGGTACGGCGGTGGTGATCTCGCCCTGGGTGCTGCATCGTCACCATGGCCTGTGGGACCAGCCCGACGAATTCCGGCCTGAACGGTTCCTGCCGGAAAATCGGAAATCCATCGACCGCTACGCCTACATCCCGTTCAGCGCCGGACCGCGCGTGTGCATCGGCGCGGCCTTCGCCATGCAGGAGGCGATGATCGCGCTGGCGACCCTGTTGCGCGCGGCCGAGGTCGAGGCGGTCAGCACCGTCGAGCCCAGGCCGATGCACCAGATCACCTTGCGGAGCCGCAGCCCGATTCATCTGCGTCTGCGAGCCCGCCTGCCCGCGTGACGACCGTCATGGACGACCGTCACAATTGAAGGCTAGGTCGGGCCAACGCTGCTGGAGGCCGCCATGCATTCATTTGAATCCCTGTCCCGTCGCGGGCTGTTGCTGAGCCTCGGCGCCGGCGGCGTGCTGGCGGGCTCGAGCCGACAGGCGCTGGCCGATCCGGTGTTCGCCGAATATCCGTTCCAGCTGGGCATCGCCGCCGGCGACCCCGCGCCCGACGGCTTCGTGATCTGGACCCGTCTGGCCCCGCGTCCGCTGGAGATCGGCAACGGCATGCCGTCCCAGCCCGTGGCGGTGAAATGGGAAATCGCGACGGATCGCGGCTTCTCCAACATCACCCAGAAGGGCGAGGTTATCGCCCGGCCCGAAATGGCGCACGCCGTCCATGTCGAGGTCACAGGGCTGGAGCCCGGCCGGGACTATTTCTACCGCTTCATCGCCGGGAGCGAACGCACCGCCACGGGCCGGGCGAAGACGGCGCCGGCAGCCGGGTCGGCGGTCGCCCATGCCCGGTTCGGCGTGCTGGGCTGTCAGGCCTGGGAGCAGGGATTCTACACCGCCCACCGCAAGGCGGCGGCCGAGGACCTGGACTTCGTCTATTGCTATGGGGATTACATCTACGAGGGCCGGGGCAGCCGGACCTACACCGGTTCGGGCGGGACGATGGAGAACCCGCGCCAGCATTTCGGCGGCGAGTGCTACTCGCTGGACGACTACCGGCGGCGCTACGCCCAGTACAAGATGGATACGGACCTGCAGGCCAGCCATGCGGCGGCCGCCTGGTATGTGACGTGGGACGATCACGAGATCGCCAATAATTGGGTCGCCGCCTTCGACGACGGCGTGCCGCGGGAGGTCTTCCTGCTGCGGCGGCAGGCGGCGGCCCAGGCCTTCTACGAGCACATGCCCCTGCGCCGGTCAGCCTTTCCGCGCGGGGCGGAGATGCAGCTGTACCGACAGTCGTCGTGGGGCGATCTGCTGGACCTGAATTTCCTCGACACCCGCTCCTACCGTTCGGACCAGCCGTGCGACGACGCCTGGGCGGCGACCTGCGCGGGCGTGGCGGCGCGCGAGGCCGAGGTGCTGGGACAGGCGCAGGAAGCCTGGCTGTACCGCAACCTCGACCAGTCGCGGGCGCACTGGAAGGTGCTGGCGCAGCAGATCATGGTGATGGACATGGAGCGCAAGGAAGGACCCGAGCGGGGCTACAACCTGGACACCTGGGCCGGTTATTCGATCCCGCGCCAGCGGCTGCTGGACCGACTGCGCGAGCGCCGCATCGGCAACACCATCGTCCTGACCGGAGACGAGCACCAGAACTACGCCGGCGAGCTGTACCGCGACAGCCGCAATCCCGAGGGCGCGCCGATCGCGTCGGAGTTCGTCGCCACCTCGATCAGTTCGTCGGGCGACGGTCAGGACCAGCGCGCCGACGGGCGGCGCTACCTGGCCGACAACCCCTTCCTGAAGTTCAACAACGCCCAGCGCGGCTATGTCGTCTGCGACGTGACGCCGGAGCGGTGGCAGACCGAGTTCAAGGTGCTGGACAAGGTGTCGGACAGGACCGGCGTGCTGACCACACGGGCGAAGCTGGCGGTGGCCAGCGGGGACGCCCGGATCGTCCCGGCCTGAGGCGTTTGACGACGGGGAATTCGACGACGGATTCCGTGCGATTTCGACGACCCGGTTCGAAGACTTGAGCGACGAAAGCTACGGCCGCGCCGTCCGCGCGAGCCGTCACGCGGGATGATCGAATCGCGATCACCCCGTCAGCCGGATCTCCGGTTCGTCGGCGACGTCGGGCGAGTCAGGAACGTATTCGAGGATGTCGGCCGGCGCGCAGTCCAGATAACGGCACAGGGCGTCCAGGGTCGCGAACCTGAGGCCCCTGACCTTTCCCGACTTGAGCAGGGACAGATTGGTTTCGGAAATGCCGATGGCGCGCGCCAGCACGTTCGAACGAACCTTGCGGCGCGCCATCACGACGTCGAGCCTGAGGATGATGGGCATCAGACGAACCTCGAGGCGTCGTCATGGACCTCGGCGGCCCATGCCATCACGCGCGCCATGACGAACAGGACGAGCCCCAGTCCCAGCGCCTGAAGGCTGTCCAGTCGCAGCCAGCCGCGGTCGTCAAAGCCCGCCGCCGTGACGAGAAGGTGGCCCAGCGTCGGGGCCGCCGCATAGGCGATGAGCCAGATCGCCATGAAGGTGAGACAGCGGGCGTTCTCCGCCGCCAGGACCACCCCCGCGCGATACAGGCTGAACAGCCTGTGCAACTGCCACAGGATCGCCAGCGCCGGCGTCAGCATGAGGATGGCGGACCCGGCCAGGGCGAGCCTGCGCGTGAAGGGCATGGCGCCCAGCGTCGTCCAGCCGGGAATGACGCGAGGCGTGCCCGGTTCAATAAAAATCTGCAGCCCGCCGGGCCTGACCTGCACCCTCGGCCCCTCATAGAACAGCGCCGTCAGGATCGCTCCGAGAAGGATGACCGCGCCCACCGCCAGCAGGGCGGTGAACAGCCATTGCAGGGGGCGGCTTACCCCCGCAATGCGCTCAAGCGCCTCCGGACGCGTGGGAACCGGCGGAGGAAGCGTGGCTATCAACGCCATATGGGTCTTCCGTAAGCATGATTGACAGAGATATTTTTATGTATTTCGATATGCCACAGAACAGCGGAGCGGAAAACCATAATGCGAAATCTGGCGTATCTGGCGATAGCGACGGTCTTGCTGGCGCTGGGAGGCTGCGCGACCCCCGCGACCCGACATCCCCTGATCGCCGCCGACCTCGGCGCGCCTTCCTCGACGGAGCGTATGGCGGCGAGCCTGTCGCGGCCGGGGGTGGTCGGCTTCGAGCGGGTGCGTTTCGCGCAATGGACCGGAGGACGCGGCGGCTTCATCGACCGGGATGACCCCCGCACCGCCGCGATTCCGGAAGGGTTCGAGACCTCCGTCATCTACGCCTATGTCATCGACCATCCGACGCGCGGCCGTTATCTGATCGACGCCGGCGTGTCGCGCGATCTGCAGGCGCGGCTGAACCCCTTGATGCGCAAGGGCCTGGCGGACATGTCGGTGCGGGTCGACCGGGGTCTGGCCGAATGGCTGGCGGGTCGCGGGGCGCCGCGGGCCGTGTTCCTGACTCATCTGCATTTCGATCACGTCGGCGGCGTGCTCGATCTCGATCCCGCGATACCGATCTATCTCGGGCCGGGCGACGCGCGCGAGACCCACGCGATGAACGGGCTGCTCGGATATCCCATCGACGCCATTCTGAACGGGCGCGCACCGCTGCGGGAGTGGAGTTTCGCGCCGGATCCGGACGGCCGGTTCGCCGGCGTGCTGGACGTTTTTGGCGACGGATCGGTCTGGGCCCTGCACACGCCCGGCCATTCACCCGGTTCGACCGCCTATCTGATCAACACCGTCGATGGGCCCAAACTGGTCGTCGGGGATGCGGTCCATACCCGTCTGGGCTGGGATGAAGCCATGCCTCAGCCCGTTCCGGATCGTGCGAAGCCGGACGCCGAGCAATCCGCCAACCGGCTCCGCCGCTTCGCCGCTGATCACCCGACGATCGAGGTGTTTCTCGGCCATCAGACCCGGGCGGGCCAGGTCGACCGGTGAGTCGATGAACCGGTCAGATCGTCAGAGGTCCAGCCGGTCGGCCAGCAGGGCCACGAGGCGGTCGGGCCGACCGTCGAACAGCCGGTCCAGAAGGTCCTGCACCTCGGCCTCGACATAGGCCTGGCGGTCGATGACGGCGTGATAGCGCTGGCGGCCGTCCTCCTTTTGGGAGCGGACCGCCCCCTTCTGCATCAGGCGATGCAGAAGGGTCTTGATGGTGGCGTCGCCCCACGGATGCGCCGCCTTCACCTCCTCGATCAG
>NZ_JAKFEB010000154.1:0-12138 GCF_036677305.1 Brevundimonas sp.
AGCTGTTCGAGATCATGGCCGGCCTGCCGGTGACGGTGCGCCTGCTCGACCCGCCGCTGCACGAGTTCATCCCCCACACCGAGGCCGAGATCGACGCGCTGGCGGCAGCCCAGGGCCTCGACGCCGCGAAGCTGAAGCGGCGGGCGAAGGAACTGCACGAGACCAACCCCATGCTCGGCCACCGCGGCTGCCGCCTCGGCGTCGCCTATCCCGAGATCTACGAGATGCAGGTCCGCGCCATCCTCGAGGCGGCGTTGGAGGTGAAGAAGACGGCGGCCGAGGCCCCCATCCCCGAGATCATGCACCCGCTGGTCGCCCTCGGGCTGGAGATGAAATACCTGCGCGAACTGACCGACCGCACCGCCGAGGCCGTCTTCGCCGAGGCCGGGGACCGCGTCGAATATCTGGTCGGCACCATGATCGAACTGCCGCGCGCCGCCCTGCGCGCCGCCGACCTGGCCGAGCACGCCGAATTCTTCAGCTTCGGCACCAACGACCTGACCCAGACCACCTTCGGCATCAGCCGCGACGACTCCGGCCGGTTCCTGCAGGCCTATATGGACAAGGGCATCTTCGAGTCCGATCCCTTCGTCCGCCTCGATCAGGAGGGCGTCGGCGACCTGATCCGCATCGCCGCCGAACGCGGCAAGTCCAGGCGCCCCGACATCAAGATGGGCATCTGCGGCGAACACGGCGGCGATCCGTCGTCCATCGCCTTCTGCGAGGAGGTCGGCCTGAACTACGTCAGCTGCTCGCCCTATCGCGTGCCGATCGCGCGTCTGGCGGCGGCCCAGGCCGCCCTGCACGCCAGGGCGGGAACCGAGCGTGAAAAGGACCGCTGATCGATCAGTGTTCGCATTGCCACAAAACTGTCTTGTTTGGTAGAACGCGGTCTGTGCTTCGCTTCACACAGTCGTCACTATGTATCGAAGCGCCTCTGGAACTGGGTTTGCGTCCACCCATTTGTGTCTCCGCTGGATGGGGCCGGTGACCGATGGTCACCACATCTAGAGGATACAAGAAACAATGCGTAACGTTCTTCTCGCCACTGCCGCTCTTACTCTTATCGCCGCACCCGCCATGGCGCAGAGCATCCCCAATCCGCAGGTCAACGGCTCGATCGGCTACACCCAGCTGGACGGCGACGACGCCTCCCTGGGCGCCGTCACCGGCCGCCTGACCGCGAACTTCAACCGCTATGTCGGCGTCGAGGGCGAAGCCTCGTTCGGCGTCGTGGACGACGAGATCACCGTCGCCGGCGTCTCGGGCGACATTTCCCATGAATACGACGCCGCCGCCTATCTGGTCGGCACCCTGCCGATCAATCCGAATTTCGAACTGTTCGGCCGCGTCGGCTACGGCACGACCTCGATCAAGGCTGAAGCCGCCGGCCTGTCGGCCACCGAGGACGGCGAAAGCGTCAACTACGGCGCCGGCGCCAACTACTTCTTCGACGGCCGCAACGGCGTCCGCGCCGACTGGACCCGTCGTGACTTCACCGACGACAACGGCGGCGAACTCGACACCTACGGCCTGAGCTACGTCCGCCGCTTCTAAAGGCTGACGACCTCTGAACGACGAAGGCGCGCCTCCCCGCGGAGGCGCGCCTTTTCGTTGGCCTGGGCTTGATGGATCAGGCGACGCCGGGCTGCAGGGCCCAGCGCATCGACTCCTCGCCGAACGGCTTGAAGAACAGGTCGCGGTATTTCTCGAACACCTCGACGATCCTGTTGGCCAGGTCCTGGGCCACGGTCTCGCCGCGCTGCCGCTTCATCGCCGCCACGCACTGGACCACGTCGCGCTGGTGGGCGGATCCGCCCATGAGCTTGAGCACCGCCGCGATATCCTGCGCCAGCGGGTCCACCTGGGCCGCCCATGGATTGGTGTTCTGAGTCATGCGGGACGCCCCCTTGTTCTCGACACAAGCGAACCGGTCGCAAAATCTTCCCGAGGATGCAAGCGTGGCCGCGAATTCGTGATCGACGCGAAATCGGGAGCCCTCGGCATCGAACGGCGTTTCCGAGCCATGACCCAGCATCGCCTCGTCCCGATCGCCCTTCTCGTTCTCGCCGCCTGCGGTCCCGCCGAGGTCAATCCGCCCACCGATCCCGCCGCGCCCATCAACACGCCCGAGGCCGAGGCGCCGGAGCCGACGCCCCCGCCCGGCGTCGGCGCGATCATGCCCGGATCCGGCCCGCAGACCTTCGTGGGCCTGTGGTCCGCCAGGAGGGCCTGGTGCGCCAATCCGCAGGGCGCCGAGCGGCCCATCGAAATCACCACCACCCGGTTCGAGGGCTATGAGAACAGCTGCGGCATCCTGTCGGTCAGCCAGGTCCGCGACGGCTATGAAGCCGGCCTGGCCTGTTCGGCCGAGGGCCAGACCTCCCGCGAGCGGGTGCGCATGAACGTCCAGGGCGACGCCATGCGGCTGACCTGGCTCAACCGCAACAGCGCGGTGGTCAGTCTGGTGCGCTGCCCGACGCCCGGCGAGGCGAAGCCGGCTAGTTGAACAGGAAGTTCATCACGTCGCCGTCCTTGACGACATAGGCCTTGCCCTCGGCGCGCAGCTTGCCGGCCTCGCGCGCCTTCGCCTCGCCCTTGAGCGCCACGAAGTCGTCGTAGGCGATGGTCTCGGCGCGGATGAAGCCCTTTTCGAAATCCGTATGGATCACGCCGGCCGCCTGCGGGGCCGTGTCGCCGATATGGATCGTCCAGGCGCGCGCCTCTTTCGGCCCGACGGTGAAATAGGACTGCAGCCCCAGCAGGGCGTAGGCCTCGCGGATCAGACGGTTCAGGCCCGGCTCGGCCAGACCGAGGCTTTCGAGGAATTCGGCCTGTTCCTCGGGGTCCAGCACGGCCAGTTCGGAATCGATCTTGGCCGAGATGACGACGGACTTGGCGTTGTCGGCGGCGGCGCGCCGGGCGACGAGGTCCGACAGCTCATTGCCCTTGTCGGCCGAACCCTCGTCGACGTTGGCGACATAGAGGGCGGGCAGGGAGGTCAGCAGCTGCAGCATGTGCCACGCCTTCTCGTCCTCCTTCGACACCTCGACCACGCGGGCGGGCTTGCCGGCGCGCAGCGGGGTCAGGGCCATATTGATCAGGCGCAGGGTGGTCTGGGCCTCCTTGTCGCCGCCCTTGGCCTTCTTCTCGACGTTGACGACGCGCTTCTCGAGGCTTTCGAGGTCGGCCAGCATCAGTTCGGTCTCGATGATCTCGAGGTCCGAGATCGGGTCGATGCGGTTCTCGACGTGGGTGATGTCGTCGTCGACGAAACAGCGGGCCACGAAGGCCACGGCGTCGCAGTCGCGGATATTGGCCAGGAACTGGTTGCCCAGGCCCTCGCCCTTGGACGCGCCGCGCACCAGTCCGGCGATGTCGACGAAGGTGATCCGCGACGGGATGATCTCCTTCGAGCCCGCGATCGCCGCCAGCACGTCGAGACGCGGCTCGGGCACCGCCACGTCGCCGGTGTTCGGCTCGATGGTGCAGAACGGATAGTTGGCGGCCTGGGCCGCCGCCGTCTTGGTCAGGGCGTTGAACAGGGTGGACTTGCCGACGTTGGGCAGGCCGACGATCGCGACTTTGAGAGCCATGGGCTTGGGCGGTTCCAGAAGCCGATCAGCCGGACGGATGCAGGGTCCGTCCGCGAGAGGCGGCAAGTCAGAGGGATGAAGGCGAGCCTTTAGCGGGTCGCGCCGGGTTTGTCAGGTTTGGCGGTCAATGGGCCGCGACGTGGTCGTATTCGCCGGCCGCCGGCTGGGCGACGCGGGCCGTGACCTCGACCGGAGCGGCCGTGGCGAAGGTCAGTTTCAGCGTGACGGTCTCGCCGGTGGTCAGCGGCTCCTCGACGCCCAGCATCATCAGGTGGTTGCCGCCGGGCGCCAGGGGCGTCGCCTGGCCGGCGGCCAGGGGCAGGCCGTCCCGCAGCTGCTGCATCATCATCATATTGCTCTCCATCCGGCTCTCATGGATCTGCACATATTTGGCGCGGGGGCTTTCCACCGAGACCAGCCGGTCCTCGCCGCTGGCCGTCAGCGTCATGTAGCAGCCGGTGGTCTGGCGTCCCTTCGGCGTCGGGCGGCACAGGGCGTCGGCGACCGTGACCGTCGGCGCGCCGGGCGCAGGCGCGCGGTCGCCGGAATTGCAGGCGGCCAGCGCGAGCAGGGACGCGGCGGCGGCGAGGGTGCGGTTCATGGTCGTTCCTTCCGGGTTGGGCGCGGTCTATCGGCGCCGCTGGCCGCGAACAAGGCGGCGCGTCTAGTCGTCGCCCCGTGCAGCCTGACGCGGGCTGAATTTGGGCGCGGGGGCCAGACGCATGACCTCGGCCTGATAGCGCTCGTCGTTCCCGACCAGGGCGAAGGGCAGGGCGTCCGCGACCGCGTTCAGCATGGGCTCCAGCCAGACCTGATCGGCCTTGTGGAAGTCGCTCAGAACATGGCCGTGAACCAGCTGCGGCTCGCCCGGGTGGCCGACGCCCATGCGGCCGCGGCGGAAGTCGGCGCCCAGCTGGCTGATCAGGCTGCGCACGCCGTTCTGACCCGCGGCGCCGCCCCCGGTCTTCATGCGGAAACGCCCGGGCGCCAGATCGATCTCGTCGTGGAAGACGATGACCTGCGACGGCGGGACCTTGTAGAAGCGCGCGGCCTCGCCGACGGCCCGGCCGCTCTCGTTCATATAGGTCTGCGGCTTCATCAGCAGGACCTTGACGGGTCCGTCAGCCGTCTGGACCTCGCCTTCGCGGATCACCGACTGGAATTTCGCCCGCTCGGGTCCGAACGTCCAGCGCGAGGCGATGCCGTCAGCGGCCATGAAGCCGATGTTGTGGCGGTTGCCCTGGTATTTGGGGCCCGGATTGCCCAGGCCGGCGATGATGATCATGGCTCAGGTCCGGACAAGGAAACGGCCCCATCCGTAGCCGGAAGGGGCCGCTTCGCAAAACAGTCGAAGGGAAGGGATCAGCCTTCCGACTTCTCGCCCTCGGCGGCTTCGGCTTCTTCGCCATCGGCCTGTTCGGTGGCGGGGACTTCGTCCGCAGCGGCTTCAGCAGCGGCGGCGACTTCCTCGGCGATGGCTTCCTCGATCTCGTCGGCGGCCTTGGCGGCCGAAGAGGTCTTGATGGAGGCGATCACGAAGTCACGGTCGGTGATGGTCGGCTCGACCTCTTCCGTGCCCTTCAGGTCGGTCCAGCGGATGGTGTCGCCCATCTTGTGGTTGGCCAGGTCGACGATCAGGTCTTCCGGGATGTGATCCGCGCGGACCTTCACCTCGACCGAGTGACGGACGATTTCCAGCGAACCGCCCTGACGGAAGGCTTCGCACTGGTCCTGGTTGATGAAGTGGACGTTCACTTCGATCTTGATGGTCTGCTTTTCGTCGACCCGCATCAGGTCGAAGTGCAGCGGACGGTCGGTGACCGCGTCGAACTGGACATCGCGCGCGATGACCGGCTGCGATTCATTGCCGTACTTCAGGGTCACCAGGTGACCCAGCAGCTTGCCGGTGTAGAGCGACTTGCGGAAGTCGCGCTCGTTCACCGAGATGGCCACGGGGGCCTTGTCGCCGCCGTACAGCACGCCCGGGACCATGCCCGCGCGACGCGCGGCGCGTGCGCCGCCGGTGCCAACGCCATCACGGACGTCCACGTTCAGAATGATCTCGGCCATCGCCTCGCCTCAACAACACAAACGCCGCGCTGACCAGTCAGCCCTCGCGGCGGGGTCAGGGACCCTGAATTCAAGAGCGCGGGTCATTACACGCAAGAACCCCGCGACGCAACAGGCCGCGGACTCCCTTGCGCGGGATCAGCCGCCGTTGTTCAGCGACGCCGTCGCCGCGGTGGACGCGGCGGCGGCCTCGGCGGCGACCGGAGTCTGTTCCGGAGCCCCGCCCGCCACGGCGGTCTGGGGGATCTCCACCGGAACCGGGGTGATGTTCTGGGCCGTGCAGGTGGCCAGGTCGCGGGCCACGTGGCGGCCGACGCAGAACATGTCCTCATAGCTGGGGCGCGAGGCCGCCAGGCACTGGAACAGCATCAGCTTGGACATGTTGAGGCAGAATTCGCTGTTCTGCTCCACGACCAGCGCCTCGGTCTGGGCGCGGGCGTCCTCGCCCCCGGCGCCGAGAGCCGCGAGCGCGGCGACGGCCAGCGAACGGACCACGGCGGCCGTGTAGGGCGGGCCCGAGCGGGCCGGGCCCAGGTCCAGTCCCGTGCCGCTGTTGGCGGCGGCGAACAGGCGGGCCGATTCCTCGGCCGACGGCAGCATCGTCACCGCCGAGAGGGATTTGGCGCCCTCCAGACGGGTCACGCGGTCGGCGATGTGGACGGTGGCCCAGCGGCGGCGGGGGTCGCTGCGGCCCTGGATCGTATAGGCGTCTTCCTCGACGGCCTCGGCGATCAGCATCATCGCGGCCGAATCCTTGCCGATGGTGTCGATGATCAGGCCGGCGGCGGCGTCGGCGCCCGGGAAGGTCGCCGCTGCAGCAGGGTCGGCGAGGATGCGATCGATCATCTGCTGACGCTGGGCGGGATCGACGGCGAAGGTGCGGACGCCCTGCACGAACTCCGGCGACTGCAGCGCCAGGATCGAGCCATAGGCGATCATGCCGCGCGACAGCTGCGCGGGCTCGTAGGAGGCGCCCTTGCGGATCGCGGCCTGGATGGCCTCGGCGCTGTCGAAGCCGGCGTGGATGGTGCCGACCTCGCGCATGAAGGCGACGTAGATGGACGCGGCCTCGGCCACGCCCTCGTTCAGGCTGACGGCGGGCGGCGGCGGGGGAGGGGCCGGCGGCGGAGCGGGTTCCGGCTCGGGCGTGGCGCAACTGGCCAGGATGAAGGCGGCGGCGGCGGCGGCGACCGAAAGGCCGCGGCGCGGATGGGCCATGAACATGCGAAATTCCCCAGAACACGCACGGCGCCTTCGCGGGGCGCCGAAACTCCAAGCCCCTTATAACGCTCCGCGAATTGTTTGCCGATCACTAATCCGCCAGCAGAATCGACGCCGGCCTCCTGCGATCAGCCGCCGGGTGTGCTCCGGACGGGTGCGCCGGCGCCGCTGTTCAACCGCTGGGTCGGCGACATCGTCGTCGGCTGCGGCGCCGTCGGGGCCGCGGACGGGGACGCCGAAGGGGGCGCGGGCGGATCGAACGGCGCGGTCACGATGATCGGGGGACGCGCCTCCACGGCGACGGGACTGGAAACCGTGACCGTCGCGGCGGGCATGGCGGCGCTGCGGGTGCAGGTCGCAAGGTCGCGCACGATGTGGCGGCCCAGGCAGAACATGTCCTCATAGCTGGGCCGCGAGGCGGCGAGGCACTGGTACAGGTTCAGCTTGGACTCGTTCAGGCAGTTCTGGCTGACGCCTTCGGACTGGAGGGCGGCGGTGTTGGCCCGCGCGTCCTCGCCGGCCGCCCCGAGCGCCGCGAGGGCCGCCAGGGCCAGGGCGTTGGTGACCACGGGCGGGTAGGGCGGATCGCGGCGGCGGCCGCTGCTGACGCCCAGGCCCGCGCCGCTGCCGGCGGCGGCGAACAGACGGGCCGACTCGGCCGCCGGCGCCGCCATGGCCTGGACCGACAGGTCCTTGGCGCTCGCCAGACGGGCCTCGCGGTCGACCACATGGGCGATCGCCCATGACCTCCGCCCGTCGGCCTGGGCGGCGTAGGCGTCGTTCTCCACCGAATTGGCGGCCGCGCTCAGGGCGTCGATCTCGCTGTCCAGCGCCGCCATGATCAGGCCCGCCGCCTCCTGCGCGCCGGGCATGTATGAGGCGGCCCGGGGGTCGCGGACGATATCGGCGATCATCTTCTGCCGGCCGGTCGGATTGATTCCGTACTGATTGACGCCGGCGACGAACGCCGGCGACTGCAGGGCCACGATGGAGGCGTAGGCGACCAGGCCGCGGGAAATCTGGCCGGGGTCGTAGGCCGCGCCCTGGCGCAGGGCGGCCTGGATGGCCTCGGGACTCTCGAACCCGCCCCGGATGCCGGCGATGCTGCGGGAGAAGGCGAGATAGACCGCCGCGTCCTGGGCGACGCTCCGGGACAGGTTGATCGGCGGGGGCGTCCGGGCGGCCAGGGCGGCGGCCTCGGCCAGACGCGCGGCTTCCGCTTCAGCTTCGGCCTTGCCCGAGGCGCAACCCGCCAGGACGGCGGCGGCGCACAGGGCGGCCAGTGAAAGGCCGCGGCGCATCATTACCGGACGCATGAAATCTCCTCGAACTGACAGTCGTGGAGCAGAGAACGCGCTCCCGGCCAATTTGAGGCAGGGCGATCCGTCAATCGAACAGTTTGGAGACCGATTCCTCGTTGGCGATCCGCCGGATGGCCTCGCCGATCAGCGGAGCGACCGAGACCGTGCGGATTTTCGGGCAGGTCAAAACTTCGTGGGGCTGTTCGATGGAATCGGTGATGACCAGTTCCTTCAGCGGCCCGTCGGTCACGCGCTGGACCGCCGGTCCCGACAAGACGCCGTGGCTGATATAGGCCGAGACCTCGACCGCGCCCTTGTCCATCAGCGCCTGGGCCGCATTGACCAGGGTGCCGCCCGAATCGACGATGTCGTCGAACAGGATGCAGCGCCGGCCCTCGACGTCGCCGATGATGTTCATCACCTCGCTCTCGCCGGCCTTGGCGCGGCGCTTGTCGACGATGGCCAGGTCCGCATCCAGCCGTTTGGCCAGCGAGCGGGCCCGCACCACGCCGCCGACGTCGGGCGAGACGATCATCAGTTCGCCGCGCGGATAGTTCTCGCGAATGTCCTGCGCCAGCACGGGCGTGGCCAGCAGGTTGTCGGTCGGAATGTCGAAGAAGCCCTGGATCTGGCCGGCGTGCAGATCCATCGTCAGCACCCGGTCGGCGCCCGCCCGGGTGATCAGATTGGCCACCAGCTTGGCCGAGATGGGCGTGCGTCCGCCCGTCTTCCGGTCCTGCCGGGCATAGCCGAAATAGGGCATGACCGCCGTGATCCGCTTGGCCGAGGCGCGCACCAGCGCGTCGGTCATGATCAGCAGCTCCATCAGGTTGTCATTGGCCGGATAGCTGGTCGACTGGAGGATGAAGACGTCCTCGCCGCGGACGTTCTCCTCGATGACCGCGAACACCTCGTTGTCGGCGAACCGCTTCACCTGGGCCTTGGTCAGGGGCATGTCGAGGTGGGTCGCGATCGCCTGGGACAGGGTCCGGTTGGAGTTGCCAGAGAGCAGCTTCATGTCCGGTCATCCTTTCGCCGTCATCGCCGGGCTGAAAATGCCGCCGTGGCGCTGGCGCGCTACATACCAGCGGATGGCCCCGCGGCAAGGCGCAGAGCGTCTTTTTGCAGGTCTTCTTCGTGCATTGGCGCAGACAAGTTCGCTGGTGTAGAGATCGCGTCTCGTTTTCGGGGGCGCCGACGGGTTCGCGCCCGCCGGCTTGCATTTTGAGGTCGTCCTTGCCTGCTTCCAAATTCCGCGCCGGCCTGATCCTGGCCACCGTGGCCGTTTCAGCCCTGACGATCTCGGCTTGTAACCGCGGCGCCAATCGTCCCCGCCTGGCCTATGAGGAGCGCCCGGTCGAGGCCCTCTACAACACCGGCTACCAGCGTCTGCAGAGCAAGCGCTGGGCCGACGCCATCGACTATTTCCAGGAGGTCGAGCGTCAGCATCCGTATTCGGAGTGGTCGCGCCGCGCGATCCTGATGCAGATCTACGCCTACTATCAGAACAATAATTACGCCGAGGCCATCGCCGCCTCGGACCGCTTCATCCAGCTGTTCCCGGGCAATCCGTCGGCCCCGTACGCCTTCTACATGAAGGCCCTGTGCAATTTCGAACAGATCACCGACGTGGGCCGCGACCAGGGCTACGCCCAGGCGGCGCTGGACGGGCTGCGAGATGTGCAGCGCCGCTATCCGGGCACCTCCTACGCCACCGACGCCTCGATCAAGATCGACATGGTCAACGACCAGCTGGCGGGCAAGGAAATGTCGATCGGCCGCTACTACCAGCGCGCCGGCCAGCCGCTGGCGGCGATCAACCGCTACAAGGCGGTGATCGAGAACGAAGCCTATCAGCGCACCTCGCACACGCCCGAGGCCCTCTACCGCCTGGTCGAGGTCAATCTGATGCTGGGCCTGAAGGAAGAGGCGACCCGCAACGGCGCCGTGCTGGGCTTCAACTATCCGGGCAGCCCCTGGTACGCCGAAGCCTACGCCCTGCTGACCGAGGAAGGCCGCCAGCCCGGCGTCACCCCGACCGGCGAGCGCGAAAGCTGGCTGCGCCGGATCATCCCGGGCTGACGTTTCCGATATGTTCCGCTAACCTCGGGCTTTACCCGGGGAGCGAAAGGCCAGCATTCTCCGGCGTCGCCCGAGAGATCGATTCGCTTTGCCTCACCCTGATCCCCGCGCCTTCAGTCCCCTGAACCGAGAGGAAGCGGGCCCGTGCTGACCGCCCTCTCCATCCGCGACATCGTGCTGGTGGACGCGCTCGATCTCGAGGTCGAGGGCGGCCTGACCGTGCTGACCGGCGAAACCGGGGCGGGCAAGTCGATCATTCTGGACGCCCTCGGCCTGGCCCTCGGCGCCCGCGCCGACGCCGGTCTGGTGCGAGCGGGAGCCAGACAGGCCTCGGCCACCGCCGTCTTCACGGCCCCCGACGATCCCGCCCTGCTGGAGATGATCGCCGAGCGCGGCTTCGAGGTCGCGCCGGGCGAGGAGCTGATCCTGCGCCGCACCATCGCCGCGGACGGCCGCAGCCGCGCCTTCGTCAACGACCAGCCCGCCGGCGTCGCCGCCCTGCGCGAGATCGGCCAGGCCCTTGTCGAGGTCCACGGGCAGCACGAGACCGTCGGCCTGCTGGACTGGAAGACCCACCGCGCCCTGCTGGACAACTACGGCGGCCTGCAGCCCCAGCTGGACGGCGTGGCCGGGGCCGCCGAGAAGCTGAAGGCCGCCGAGCGCGCCGTCTCCGACCTCAAGGCCGCCGCCGCCGACGCCGCCGCCCACGCCGAGGAACTGACGCAGAACCTCGCCGAACTGGACGAACTGGACCCCCGCCCCGACGAGGAGACCGAACTGGCCGGCGAACGCGCCATCCTCGGCGCCGCGGAAAAGGCCATCGGCGACCTGGCCGACGCCCGCACCCAGCTGGGCGGGGACAAGCTGTCCCAGAAGCTGTCGGCCGCCCTGCGCGCGGTCGAACACGCGCGCACCCGGGCCGGGCAGGCGGGGACCGATCCCGAACACCCCCTGCTGCAGAAACTGTCCGCCGCCGCCGAGGCCATCGACCGCACCATGGTCGAGGCCGAGGAGGCCATCGCCTGCGTCGACGCCGCCGCCAACGCCTTCGACTTCGAGCCCGGCCGGCTGGACAAGGCCGAGGAGCGGCTGTTCGCCCTGCGCGCCGCCGCCCGCAAGCTGAATGCGTCGGTCGAAAGCCTCCCGGTCCTGCGCGTCCGCTTCCGCGACCAGCTGCGCCTGATCGAGGACGGGGCCGAGGCCATCACCGCCGCCGAACGCGCCGCCTCGGCCGCGCGCGAAGCCTATGACCTCGCCGCCATGCTGCTGACCTCGGCGCGCGAGGCGGCGGCCGAGCGGCTGACGGCCTCGGTGATGACCGAGCTGGGGCCGCTGAAACTGGACCGCGCCCGCTTCCGGGTCGCCTTCGAGCCCGTGGCCGAGGGCCGCCGGGGGCCGCTGGGCGTCGAGACCACCCGTTTCGAGATCGCCACCAACGCCGGAACCGGCTTCGGCCCGCTGGACGCCATCGCCTCGGGCGGCGAACTGGCCCGCTTCGCCCTGGCCATGAAGGCGGCGCTGGCCGGCCGCGAGGACCAGCGCCAGCCGGTGATGATCTTCGACGAGGTCGACCAGGGCGTCGGCGGCGCCGTCGCCTCCGCCGTCGGCGCGCGCCTGCAGCGGCTGTCGACGGGCGCGCAGGTGCTGGTCGTGACCCATAGCCCCCAGGTCGCCGCCCGGGGCCATGCCCACTGGAAGGTCCGCAAGGCGGACGCCGACGGCCTGACCACGACCACGGTGGACACGCTGGACGACGAGGCCCGCCGCGAGGAGATCGCGCGGATGCTGTCGGGCGCGGTGATCACCGACGAGGCGCGGGCGGCGGCGAAGTCGCTGATCGGGTAAGGGGAGCGACGAGACGGGTCGCT
>NZ_JAKFEB010000155.1:0-26613 GCF_036677305.1 Brevundimonas sp.
ACGTCACCCTGGCTTCGGTCGACGGCGCTCACGACCTGTCGGTGGATGCGGACGGCGCGGTCAGCCTCGGCGCGATCGGCGGGACCACGGCCCTGGCGTCGCTGGACGTCTCCGGCGCCTCGATCGCCTCCAACGGCGCGGAGACCACGGGCGACCAGACCTTCCAGGCGGCTTCGATCGGCCTGTCGGGAGCCTATGTGGCCAGCGGCGACTTCACGGCCGACGGCGCCACGAACCTGACCGGCGACGCCAGCCTGGATGCGGACGGAAATGTCGTCCTCGGGGCCGTCAACGGCGCCCATTCGCTGTCGGTCGGCGCGGCCGGATCGGCGAGCTTCGGCGCGGTCGGCGGGACCACCGCCCTGGCCAATCTCGACGTGACCGCGGCGACCATCATGTCGCAAGGCGCAGTGACGAGCGGCGACCAGTCGTACGACGCGGCCACGATCGGACTGACCGGCCTCTATGCGGCCGGCGACGACCTGGTGGTCGACGGCGCGGCGATCCTGAACGGGGCGACCTCGATCGACGCCGACTCCGTGGTCATGGGGACCATCGACGGCGCCCATGACCTGTCGGTCGAGGCCGACGGCGCGGTCAGCCTGGGCGGGATCGGCGCGACCACGGCCCTGACCGGCCTGGATGTCTCGGGAGCGTCGATCGCCGCCCGCGGGGCCCGCACCGTCGGCGCCCAGTCCTGGACCGGCGAAGCGATCCGTCTCGCGGGCGGCTTTGTCACCGACAACGGCGACTTCACCCTGACCGGCCGGACCACCCTGGACGGCGGGACCACCATCGCCACCCACGGCGGCGATGTCGTCGCGGGGACCGTCGACGGGACCGGCGCCGGCGGTCAGTCGCTGTCGATCGACACCGGGGCGGGTACGGCCTCCCTCGGTTCGATGGGAGAAGACGTGCGCCTCGGCGCGGTGCTGGTCCGCTCGGCGGGCACGGTGCTGACCGGCTCGACCTACGCCGGATCCAGCCTGTCCTTCCTCGGTTCGGACGCCGGTTCGACCGTGCGCCTGACCCAGGCGGTGACCACATTCAACAGCTCAGGCCCGGCCGCCGGCGACATCGTCGTCCAGCCGGACCTGATCGGCACGGTCAACGGCGCCCAGAGCGTGGTGTTCAACGCCGGCTCCGGCCTGGGCGCCGCCGACGGGGACATCATCCTCGGCAACCTGGGCAGCGAGGCGCTGCGCCTCGGCGCCATGACGGTCAGCGGCGACGACTTCTCAGCCCAGACCGTCAAGCTGGCCGGGAATTTCGTCTCGCAGCTCAGCGGCGACCAGGTGTTCAGCGCAAACACGCTCGACACCCTTGGCGACGTCAACGCCAAGGTCGGCGGCAATGACAGCGGACCGCTGATCGCTGGCGGCTCCGTCAGCCTGGCCACCGCAGGAACCAGCAGCGGGTCGATCGCGGCGGGCGGACCCGTCAGCGTCGTCGCGGGCGGCGCCGTCAACCACAACATCGCCTCGGCCGGATCGGTCGCGGTCGCCTCGACCGGCGGGTCGGTCACCGGCGGCATCCAGAGCGGCGGCGCCGTCTCGGTCAACGCCCAGGGCGCGATCAACACCAATGTGACCACCACCGGCGCGGTGGCCGTGGCCTCGACCGGCGGTTCGGTGACGGGGACGGTCCAGGGCGGCGGCGCCGTCTCGGTCACCGCCCAGGGTGCGATCAACACCAATGTGACCACCACCGGTACGGTGGCCGTGGCTTCGACCGGCGGCTCGGTGACGGGCACGGTCCAGGGCGGCGGCGCGGTCTCGGTCACCGCCCAGGGCGCGATCAACACCAATGTGACCACCACCGGCACGGTGGCCGTGGCCTCGACCGGCGGTTCGGTGACGGGCACGGTCCAGGGCGGCGCGGGGGTGACAATCGCCGCCCAGGGCCCGATCTCGGCCAATGTCTCGACCCCCGGCGCGGTCACCGTCGTTTCGCCCCTGCCGGTCAACGTCAACGTCACCGCCGGCTCGGTGGCGGTCAACGCCCCGGGCGGCAGGATCGAGGGCACGTTCGGATCGATCACCACCGACCCGAACGGCACCATCAACGTCAACGGTCAGCAGGTGGTCGGCTCGGGCTCCACCGACGCCCGCCAGATCCTCATCGACAAATTCCTGGCTCCGGCCGGCGGCCTGGTGGGCTCGAACGGGCAAATCCGGCTCCCGGTCAACCTGGCGGTGGCGCTGATCGCTCCCGCGGGCGAGGGCCGGGGCAACCGCCGGCCGGTCGTGGTCAACTCGATCGATCGCCTCGGCGAGCTGCTGCGGCTCGGCTACACGGCCATCATCATCCAGCTGGACTCCGGCGAGGACTATGAACAGGAGATCGACCTGGCGGCCGGGGCGGAGACCCAGCCCGTCGGCTGATGCCGGCGGGCGGGCCGGCGTGCGAGACTGCCCGCCCCCGCCCGCAACCGCCCCATACGCCCGGGGGGCGTAGACCCGGCGCAGGACAGGCCGCCCCGGGACCCCGGAGCCTCAACGTTCAGCCATGCGCCTCCGCGACGCCCCTGGCCGGCTTCCCGGACGGGACGCCCGCGCCGGCGTCGGTGGCGTACGGGATTTCGTGGGACCTAGCGGGCCCCGCTCGCCCAGTCCCTGTTGATGGCGAGCGCGATCAGCGTGCACAGCGCCCCGGAAAGCAGATAGGCGCCCACCGCCCAGACCCCGAACTGATGGGCCAGGAACAGCGCCACCAGCGGCGCGAAGCCGGCGCCGACCAGCCAGGCCGAGTTGGCGACGATGGCGGCGCCCGTATAGCGGTACTGCGGCTGGAACCGGTCGTTCACCAGGCCCGACGACTGACCGAAGGCGAAGCCGAGCAGGGCGAAGCCCAGGAGCATGTAGACCGTCTCCCCGACGGGACCGGCGTTCAGGAGTTGCGGCGCGAACCCGCTGTAGGCGCCGATCAGCACGGCCGACACCGCCAGCACGAGCCGACGGCTGACCCGGTTCGCGATGATCCCCGAGGCCAGCATCGAGACCACCCCGACCACGGCGCCGACCATCTCGATCAGCAGAAAGCGGACGGGTTCATCCTGGCCGGTCAGGATCACCCAGGACAGCGGGAAGACCGTGACGATATGGAACAGGGCGAAGGCGGCCAGCGGCGCCAGGGCGCCGAGGGCGATGGTGCGCCACTCCTTGAACAGGGTCTCGAAGGCCGGCGACGGCTGCAGTTCCCGGCTCTCGAACAGGCGCTCGAATTCGGGCGTTGCGACGATGCGGAGGCGGGCGAACAGCGCCACGACGTTGATGGCGAGCGCGACGAAGAAGGGATAACGCCAGCCCCAGGACAGGAAGTCCTCGGGCGTCAGGATCGAGAGGAAATAGGCGAAGAGGGCGGCCGCGACCAGCAGCCCGAGAGGGGCGCCCAGCTGCGGAATCATGGCGTACCAGCCGCGGCGATCCTTCGGCGAATTCAGCGCCAGAAGCGAAGGCAGCCCGTCCCATGCGCCGCCCAGAGCCATGCCCTGTCCGAAGCGGAACACGGCCAGCAGGACGGCGGACAGGGCTCCGATCTGGTTGTGGCCCGGCAGGAGGGCGATCGCCATGGTCGACCCGCCCAGCAGGAAGAGGGCGATCGTCAGCTTGACCCCCCGTCCGTGGTTCCGGTCGATCCACATGAACAGCAGGGTGCCGAAGGGCCGGGCCACGAAGGCCAGGGCGAAGACGGCGAACGAAAGGAGCGTGCCGGTGACCGCGTCCACATAGGGGAAGACCACCGCCGGGAAGACCAGAACCGACGCCAGGGCGTAGACGAAGAAGTCGAAGAATTCGCTGGTGCGACCGATGATCACCCCGATAGCGATATCGCCCGGCTTGACCTCATGGTCGTCGGCGTTGACCAGCCGCGCGTCCCGTTCGAGGGGGGTCGAGGTGGAGGAGCCAGTTGGTGCGTTCATTTCCCACTCGCAGACAGGAAGGCCGCCAGGGCCGAGGTCGCCCGAGCTCACTTGCTACCTCTGCCGGTATAGGCGCAAAACGTGTATGGGACAAAATGTCCAATGTAGCCTTTCGCGGGCGCGGCCTAACGGCGAAGTCATGAGCGAACACCTGCCCCTACACAGGCGTCTGACCGGGCTCGGTCTGCTTTCCCTGGCCTGTCTGCTGACGGGATGCGAGCGCGCCGTCCTCAACCCCGCCGGCGACGTCGCCCTGCAGCAGCGCGACCTGATCTATTTCTCGACCGGACTGATGCTGCTGGTCATCGTGCCGGTCATCATCCTGACCGTGCTGTTCGCCTGGCGGTACCGGGCCAGCAATGCGAAGGCGACCTACGACCCGAAATTCCACCATTCGACGGCGCTGGAACTGGCCATCTGGTCGATCCCGCTGCTGATCATCATCTGCCTCGGCGCCCTGACCTGGTCGAGCACCCACCTGCTCGATCCGTTCCGGCGGCTGGACCGGATATCGGAAGGCCGCCCCACCGATCCGGCGCAGGCGCCGATGGTCGTGCAGGTGGTGGCGATGGACTGGAAATGGCTGTTCATCTACCCCGAGCAGAACATCGCCACGGTCAACGAGCTGGTCCTGCCCGTGGATCGCGAGGTGCGGTTCGACATCACCTCGACCAATATGATGAACACCTTCTACGCCCCCACCCTGGCGGGGATGATCTATGCGATGCCGGGCATGCGCTCCCAGCTGCACGCCGTGATCAACCGCCCCGGCGACTATGAGGGCTTCTCGGCCAACTACAGCGGCGCGGGATTCTCGGACATGCGTTTCCGTCTGCGCGGCGTGGAGCCTGCGGCGTTCGACCAGTGGGTCCGTCAGGTCCAGACGACCGGCACGGGGTTGACGACCGCCGGCTATCTCACCCTCGAGAAGCCGACCGAGAAACATCCGGCTACCCTGTTCAGCGCGGCCCCGACCGGTCTGTTCGACCGGGTGGTGAACCGCTGCGTCGCGCCCGGGACGACCTGTCTGGCCGAGCAGATGCACCACCCGCGTCAGGAAGCGCCCGAGGCCTCCGGCGAACGCGGACCCCAGGGCGACGCCCACGCCCCGGCTCCCTCTTCGCATACCGCGCCGGTGACCGGCAGCGCGGCGCACGGCTAGGCCGACGGAGATGTCCATGTCCTCTCAGACCCCCGCCTTCAGCCCCGTGTTCGGCCGCCTGAGCCTGGAGTCGTTTCCGATCCACGAGCCGATCCTGATCGGCACCTTCGCCGTCGTCGCGCTCCTGGGCCTCGTCATTCTGGCGGCCGTGACCCGCTTCAGGCTGTGGGGCTGGCTGTGGCGCGAGTGGCTGACCAGCGTCGACCACAAGAAGATCGGGATCATGTACATGATCCTCGGCATCGTCATGCTGCTGCGCGGCTTCGCCGACGCGCTGATGATGCGGCTGCAGCAGGCCATGGCCTTCGGCGGCAGCGAGGGCTACCTCAACGCCCACCACTACGATCAGATCTTCACCGCCCACGGCACGATCATGATCTTCTTCGTGGCCATCCCGCTGGTGGTCGGGCTGGTCAACTATGTGATGCCGCTGCAGATCGGCGCGCGCGACGTCGCCTTCCCCTTCCTGAACAGCCTGAGCCTGTGGCTGACGGTGGCCGGGGCGGCGCTGGTCATGGTCTCGCTGTTCGTGGGCGAGTTCTCGACCGCGGGCTGGCTGAACTATGTGCCGGTGGCCAATATCCAGAACAGTCCAGGCACCGGGCCGGACTACTATCTCTGGGCGCTGCAGATAGCCGGGGTCGGGACCACGCTGTCCTCGATCAACATGGTCACCACCATCTTCAAGATGCGCGCGCCCGGCATGACCCTGATGAAGATGCCGGTCTTCACCTGGACGGCGCTGTGCAGCAACGTCCTGGCCATCGCCATCTTCCCCGTCCTGACCGGCGCCTTCGCCCTGCTGATGCTGGACCGGTACGTCGGGACCAATTTCTTCACCAACGACCTCGGCGGCAACGCCATGATGTACTGGAACCTGGTGTGGATCTGGGGTCACCCGGAGGTCTACGTCCTGGTCCTGCCCGTCTTCGGCATCTATTCCGAGATCACCTCGACCTTCTCGGGCAAGCGGCTCTTCGGCTATTCGTCGATGGTCTATGCGAGCGTGGTCATCACCATCCTCAGCTACCTGGTGTGGCTGCACCACTTCTTCACCATGGGGTCCGGAGCCAGCGTCAACTCCTTCTTCGGCATCGCCACCATGGTGATCGCCATCCCCACCGGGGCCAAGATATTCAACTGGCTCTTCACGATGTACCGCGGCCGCATCCGGTTCGAACTGCCCATGGCCTGGGTGATCGCCTTCATGATCACCTTCGTCGTCGGCGGGATGACCGGCGTGCTGCTGGCCGTGCCGCCGGCCGACTTCGTGCTGCACAACTCGCTGTTCCTGGTCGCCCACTTCCACAACGTCATCATCGGCGGCGTGGTGTTCGGCCTGTTCGCCGGCATGACCTACTGGTTCCCGAAGGCCTTCGGCTTCAAGCTGGACGGCTTCTGGGGCTGGGTGTCCTTCTGGGGCTGGGTGATCGGCTACTGGGTCGCCTGGACGCCGATCTACATCGTCGGCCTGATGGGCACGACGCGGCGCGTCCGCTACTTCGAGGACCCGACCCTGCAGCCCTGGTTCGTCATCGCCGGCATCGGCGCCCTGATCATCCTGGTCGGCATCCTGGCCTTCGTCATCCAGATCGCGGTCAGCATCCGGAACCGGGACAAGCTGCGCGATTTCACCGGCGACCCGTGGAACGGACGGACCCTGGAATGGTCGACCACCTCGCCGCCGCCGTTCTATAATTTCGCCTTCACCCCGGTCATCCACGACCTGGACGCCTGGTACGACATGAAGGACCGCGGCCACCAGCGGCCGGCGTCGGGCTTCCGTCCGGTGCACATGCCGCGCAACACAGGGGCCGGCCTGATCATGTCGGGGCTCGCCCTGGTGCTGGGCTTCGCCATGGTCTGGTACATCTGGTGGCTGGCGGCGCTCAGCTTCGCGGCCCTGCTGGTCTATTCGATCGCCTTCACCTTCGACTACGACCGCAACTACTACGTCCCGGTCGAGGTGCTGAACGACGACGAGGCGGCGCGGCGCGCCCTGGAGGCGAGGGCATGAGCACGACACGTCAGGAGGCCGAGAGCCCCACCTTCTACCTGGTCCAGGAAGAAGCCCACGAGCACGGAGGGGAGCACGCCAGCCCGACCCTGCTCGGCTTCTGGATCTATCTGATGAGCGATGCGCTCATCTTCGCCACCCTGTTCGCCACCTATGGCGTTCTGGCCTTCGCCTACGCCGGCGGCCCGACGCCGCGCGAACTGTTCGACCTGCCGCTGGTGGCGCTGAACACCGGCCTGCTGCTGGTGTCGTCCATCACCTACGGCATGGGCATGCTGGACATGCACGAGGGCAAGACGCGCCGGGTCCAGATGTGGCTGGCCCTGACGGCGCTGTTCGGCGCGGCCTTCGTGGGGGTCGAACTCTATGAGTTCTCGCATCTCATCGCCGAGGGGGCCGGACCCCAGCGCAGCGCCTATCTGTCCGGCTTCTTCACCCTGGTCGGCACCCACGGCCTGCACGTCACCTTCGGCCTCATCTGGATCGGGGTCATGCTGGTCCAGGTGGGGCAGAGGGGCCTGACGGTGGAGAACCAGCGGCGTCTGACCTGCCTGGGCATGTTCTGGCACCTGCTCGACGTGGTCTGGATCGGCGTCTTCACCTTCGTCTATCTGCTGGGGACCCTGCAATGACCGCGCATCAGGACCCCAAGGTCCATCATCCCGCGACGCCGGTCCCGCACGAGGCCGGCCACGACCACGGCTCGCGCCGCGGCTATCTGACCGGTTTCGTCCTGTCGGCCGTGCTGACCGCCATTCCGTTCTGGCTGGCGATGACGGGCGTGCTCAGCGTCCAGTGGACGGCTATCCTGATCACCCTGCTGGCCTTTGCGCAGATCGCGGTCCACACCGTCTGCTTCCTGCACGTCAACACGCGGTCAGAGGGCGGCTGGACCTTGGTGGCGCTGGTCTTCACGGCCATCATGGTGCTCATCGTCATCAGCGGCTCCCTATGGATCATGTATCACCTGCACGGCAACATGATGCCGACCGCGCCCCAGCCGGCGCCCCCCCTGGCGGCAGCCGCCGCGCCGCTCCAGGCCGGATAGCCTTTCTGGCCCTGTGCCTGGCGCTGGCCGTCGGCTTCGCAGCCCTGGGCGTCTGGCAGGTCGAGCGACTGGGGTGGAAGCGCGAGCTGATCGCCACGGTCGAGGCGCGCCTCGCCGCGCCGCCGGCGCCCCTGCCGGCGTGGACGGAATGGTCCCCGGACGACGCCTACACCCGGGTCAGGGTCCGGGGCGTCTATCTCCATGATCGGGAGACCCTGGTCCAGGCGGTGACCGAGGCCGGGCCCGGGTGGTGGGTCATGACGCCGTTGCGCACGGACGAGGGCGTCGTGATCGTCAATCGCGGATTCGTGCCGGCCGAGGCCCGGGACCCGGCCCGTCGTCCGCCGCAGCCTGTCGATGGACCGACCGAGGTCTCCGGCCTGCTGCGCGCCAGCGAACCCGGTGGTGGATTCCTGCGCGCCAATGCGCCGGCCGCCGGTCGCTGGTATTCACGGGATGTCCAGGCCATCGCGCGTGCGCGGGGCATGGCCGGACCGGTGGCGCCCTTCTTCATCGACGCGGACGCCGTCGACGCGCCGGGCCGCTATCCGGCAGGCGGGCTGACGGTGGTCAAGTTCCGCGACAACCATCTCGTCTACGCCCTGACCTGGTTCGGGCTTTCCGCCCTGTGCCTCGCGGGCGGCGTGATCGTCTTCCGGCACAGACGCCGCAGCCGCTGAGCGCGCTCCGCGTCACCAGTTCCACATCGTTCCGTCTTCAAGCCGCGCGACCGGCAGGGAGGCCGGCCTGTAGGGGTATCTGGCGGCCAGATCCTCGTCGATGTCGACGCCGTGGCCGGGGGTCTCGCCCGCATAGAGGAAGCCCTTGTCGAAGCGGTAGTCGTGCGGGAACACCGCGTCCGTCTCGGGCGTGTGCCGCATGTATTCCTGGATGCCGAAATTGGGCACCCAGGTGTCGAAATGCAGGGCCGCGCCCATGGTCACCGGCGACAGGTCTGTGGCTCCGTGGCTGCCGGTCCGCACCTGGTGCAGGGCCGCCAGATCGGCGATCCGGCGCAGGTGGGTGATGCCTCCCGCCCGCACCACGGTGGTGCGGATGTAGTCGATCAGCTGGTTCTGGATCAGGTCCTTGCAGTCCCAGATGGTGTTGAAGATTTCACCGACCGCGAGCGGCGTGGTGGTGTGCTGGCGGATCAGCCTGAACGCTTCCTGGTTCTCGGCCGGAGTGACGTCCTCGAGCCAGAACAGCTGATAGTCCTCCAGCCGCTTGCCCAGCCCCGCGGCCTCCATCGGCGTAAGCCGGTGATGGCCGTCGTGCAGCAGGTGATGGTCGAAGCCGTAGGTGTCGCGCAGCCTGTCGAACAGCTTCGGCGCAAAGTTCAGATATTTGCGCGTGTCCCATATCGTCTCGGTGGGCAGGGCGGCGTCGGCGGGTTCGTAGAACAGCCTGTCCCGCCCCACCCCATAGGCGTCCGCCAGACCCGGCACGCCGGACTGGGCCCTGATCGCCCTGTAGCCCATGTCGATATATTTCCCGACCGAGTCGACCGTCTCCTCGATGTCCGCGCCGTTGGCGTGGCCATAGACCATGACCGACTCGCGGCTCTTGCCTCCCAGCAGGTCGTACAGGGGCATGCCGGCCATCTTGGCCTTGATGTCCCACAGCGCCGTATCAACGGCGGAGATCGCCGACATGGTCACAGGCCCGCGCCGCCAGTAGGCCCCGCGATAGAAATACTGCCAGATGTCCTCGATCCTGCGCGGGTCCTTGCCGATCAGGGCCGGAATGACGTGGTGCTCGAGATAGGCGGCGACCGCCAGCTCACGCCCGTTCAGGGTCGCGTCGCCGATCCCGTGGACGCCCTGATCCGTGACGATCTTCAGGGTCACGAAATTGCGTCCGGGACAGGTGACGATCACCTTGGCCGACTGGATTATCATCGTGTCCCGTCCTGTCCTCGAGCCGTACGCCGCCCGAGGCTTGACGCCCGGGTTCTGGCCTGTCACGCCGGACCTATTGGTAAGACAAATTGCCGATCAGGGAAGCGGGAATGTCGAGTTCGGTTTGATGATGGCGACCCCTCTTGTCCTGCATCCGGACCGGCTGTTTCCCGCCGAGCCGACGATCCGGGCCATCGCCCGCCGGCTCTACGCCGAGGTCTCCGGCCTGCCGATCATCAGCCCGCACGGCCATACCGACCCCGCATGGTTCGCCACCGATGCGAACTGGTCGGATCCGACATCCCTGCTGCTGGCGCCCGACCACTATCTCTACCGCATGCTTCACAGCCAGGGCGTGGCGCTCGAGGCTCTCGGCGTGCCGTCGCGGTCGGGACCGGGCGCCGCCGATCCGCGCGAGGCCTGGCGGCTGTTCGCCGGCCATTTCCACCTGTTTCGCGGGACCCCCTCGTCGCTGTGGTTGAACCATGTCTTCGCCGAGGTCTTCGGCGTCGATGTCGTCCTCGACGCCGGCACGGCGGACCATGTCTATGACGTCATCGACGCCGCCCTGGCCACGCCGGCCTTCCGGCCCAGGGCCCTGTTCGACCGCTTCAATATCGAGCTGATCGCCACCACCGAGGGCCCCACCGACAGCCTGCAGCACCACCGGACGATCCGCGACAGCGACTGGGGCGGCCGCGTCGTCACCGCCTATCGCCCCGACCCTGTGATCGACCCGGAGCATGAGCAGTTCGCCGGCGCCCTCGCCCGCTTCGGCGAGATCACCGGCGAGGACGTGCGCGACTGGCAGGGCTATCTGCGCGCCCACCGCGCGCGCCGCGCCGACTTCATGGCGGTAGGGGCGACGTCCTCGGACCACGGGCATCCGACCGCCGCGACCGCCAACCTGTCGGCGGCCGAGGCCGAGGCCCTGTTCGACAAGGTCGTCTCCGGCCCGGTCAGCGCGGCCGAAGCCGAACTGTTCCGCGCCCAGATGCTGACCGAAATGGCCCGGATGAGTCTTGATGACGGGCTGGTGATGCAGATTCACCCGGGCTCGTTCCGCAATCACAATCGTCGTCTGTTCGAGACCCACGGTCGCGACAAGGGCGCCGATATCCCGACCCGGACCGACTACGTCCACGCGCTGAAGCCGCTGCTGGACGCCTTCGGCGCCGACCCCCGCCTGTCGGTGATCCTCTTCACCCTCGACGAAAGCGCCTATGCCCGCGAGCTGGCTCCGTTGGCGGGCCACTATCCCTGCCTGAAACTGGGGCCCGCCTGGTGGTTCCACGACAGTCCCGAGGGGATGCGCCGCTTCCGCGAGATGACCACCGAGACGGCCGGGTTCTACAATACCGTCGGGTTCAACGACGACACCCGCGCCTTCCTCTCCATCCCGGCCCGGCACGACGTCGCCCGCAGGGTCGATTGCGCCTTCCTGGCGCGGCTGGTCGCCGAACACCGCATCGGCGAGGACGAGGCGGCGGAGGTCGTCGTCGACCTGGCCTACCGCCTGCCGAAGCAGGCCTACCGGCTTTGAGGCTTTCGGCCCTGACGCAGGACCGGCTGGCGGCGTCGGTCGCTCGTCCGGGCTATGACCGCCAGGCCCAGGCCTGCGGCATCGTCCATCTCGGCCTCGGCGCGTTCCACCGGGCGCATCAGGCCGTCTACACCGACGACGCCATGGCGGCGGGCGATCGCGACTGGGGCGTCGTCGGCGTGTCGATGCGTTCCGCGGACGTGCGCGACGCGCTGGAACCCCAGGATGGGCTGTACACGGTCAGCGACCGCGACGGCTCGGGCGAGACGGTCCGGCTGATCGGCGCCGTCCAGCGCCTGCTCGTCGCGCCCGAGGCGCCGGAGGCGGTCGTCGCGGCCATGGCCGACCCCGCCGTTCAGGTCGTCACCCTGACGGTCACGGAGAAGGGCTATCACCGCGCCCCCGGCGGCGGCCTCGCGCCCCGGCTCGGCGCCGCCGAGATGGACCGGCCCACGACCATCCACGGCTTTATGGCCGCCGGACTGGCGCGGCGCCGGGCGGCGGGCCTGCCGGGCCTCAGCGTGATCAGCTGCGACAACCTCGCCGGAAACGGCGCGCAGACGGCGGCCCTGCTGGACGAATTCCTCGAGCGCGTGGACGCGGGCCTCGCCGCCTGGACGCGCGCCGAATGCGCCTTTCCCTCGACGATGGTCGACCGGATCGTGCCCGCCGCCACGCCCGCGCGGCTCGATGCGACGGCCGCCCGTCTGGGCCTGCGCGACGAGGCGGCCGTGACGACCGAACCCTTCCGTCAGTGGGTGATCGAGGACCGCTTCGCCGGACCTCGTCCACGCTGGGAGGCGGGCGGCGCCGAATTCGTCTCCGACGTCGGCCCCTACGAAACCGCCAAGCTGCGCATGCTCAACGGCGCCCATTCGGCGCTCGCCTATCTGGGTCTGCGGCGCGGCCATGTCTTCGTGCACGAGGCCGTCGCCGATCCCTCCCTGCGCGCCCTTGTCGATCGCTTGATGCGGATCGAGGCCCCGGCCAGTTTCGCGCCCGCGCCGGGCCAGGATCTTGACGCCTACGCCGACGCCCTGCTGGCGCGTTTCGCCAATCCGGCCCTCGCTCACCGCCTAAGCCAGATCGCCATGGACGGCTCGCAGAAGATTCCCCAGCGCTGGCTTGAGACGCTGCAGGCCCGTCAGGATCGCGGCGAAACCAGTCCGGCGATCGTCGAGGCCCTGGCCGGCTGGGCGCTGCACGTCCGCGGCGACAACGGCCCGGTCGACGACCCCGCCGCGGACGACCTCAAACGTCTCTGGCGGGAAGCCGGCGCCGACGGAATCGCCGCCGCCCTGCTGGGTCCCGCCGGCTTCCTGGGCGCGAACCTTCGGCGGCATGACGAGGTCGACGCGGTGCGCGACGCCCTGGTCCGCCTGATGACGGGCGGCTGAGCCAAGGCGTCAGTCGCGGCGCCGGAAACAAGCGCCCCGACGCCCTGCTATCACGGGGTCTGGTCAGGGCGCGGGCCACAACCGCCGGCGGCGGGAAGGGGCGGGGAAATGACGCCGATATTCCAGTGCCACGCCTGGCGCCCCTGGGCGCGGCGGCGGCAGACGACCTCCTCGTGCAGGAGGAAGCCGTTGTCCGGTCCGGACCGCGCCACGGGCCCCACCTCCAGCGCGAGGTAGGTCCGGTCGGGCCCATAGGCGGGCCAGGCCGGCTGTCCCGGCGCCGCAGGGCGGCCGGTCCTGACGAAGCTTGCCCAGTAGCCGGTCATGGACCGCGACAGGCCCACCTCGATTTCGTCGTCCGGAACCCGGGGCCAGTAGCCGGGCGTCCTCTCCAATGTTCCGAAGACATAGGGGATCTCCGAGGCGTGGAAGGCGCGCAGGCCCAGGGTCTCGGCCGCCGGATAGCCATGGTCGAAATAGTAGAGCCAGCCGCCCCGGCCGATGGCCTGCTGGCCCGCCGCCAGTCGTTCGGCGCTCCAGCCGTAGAGGGCGTCGCGCGTGGCGGCCAGCATCGACGCGTCGATGTCGGTCGCCGGATAGAGATCCAGAAAGGCGTCAGCCCGTTCGCCGTAGCGGGCGCGGATCTCGGCCTCATAGGCCTCGGCGCCGGCCGGGGGCGGGGGCAGGAGGATGCGCAGGGAGCGGATCTCGCCCTCGTTGTAGCCGGCCAGGACCGGGACCGGCGCCTGCAGCCCCTGATCGATGCGGTCGATGATCTGATCCGGGATGAGGTGGCCGTCGACCGTCCCCATCGGGAAATAGCCGGTCGGAGCCGCGCCGGCGATGATCGCCTCGGCCGACAGGGCGCGCAACTCCGCGGCTGTGTTCGCGCCCAGGGCGGCGGCGACGGTCAGCCCCGCCGTCTCCGCATCCGGCCACTGCTCGTACGGGGTGTCCCGCAGCACCGGCGAGGTGATCATATAGCCGCTCTGGGCGATCGCGCGATGGAACAGGCCCTGCGCCCGGGGCGAGACCATCAGATACATGACGCTGAGCGCGCCGGCGGATTCGCCCGCGATGGTCACCTGACCGGGATCGCCGCCAAACGCCGCGATATTGTCGCGCACCCATTCCAGCGCGGCGATCTGGTCCATCAGCCCGTAGTTGCCCGAGACTCCCTGCGGGTCTTCCCGACTCAGGGCCGGATGGGCGAGCCAGCCCAGCGGCCCGAGGCGGTAGTTGACGGTCACCACCACCACACCCTCGCGGGCGAAGGCGGCGCCGTCATAGAAGGGCTCGGCGCCGGTCCCGCTGGACAGCGATCCGCCGTGTATCCACACCATCACCGGCGCCGCTCCGGCGCCTTCGGGGGCCCAGACGTTCAGGTACAGGCAGTCCTCGCTGATCGCCTCATAGTCCGTGAAGCGGGTGCGGGGCTGCATGCAGGCGGGACCGAAGGACCGCGCATCGCGGACGCCGTCCCAGACGGCCGCGGGTTCAGGCGGCCGCCAGCGCAGGTCGCCGACCGGGGGCCGGGCGAACGGTACGCCCTTGAAGACGCGCACCCCGCCTTCGGACTGGCCCGTCAGCGCGCCGAGGGCGGTGGTTGCGACGACGGGCTCGTGCGCCAGGACCGGAGCGGGAACGGCCAGCAGCAAGGCGACGATCAGGGACGCCGATCTGGCAAGCCACGTCATCATGCCTCTCCCGGCGTCCGGCCGGCTTTCTCGAGCTCCAGACGGCTCTGTTCGAAGGCGTGGCGGGGCACGAAATCGTCTGCCGGGTCGACGACCTCGTCCCAGCGCTCCAGCAGGGCCTCGGGCAGGTCGTCGAGCTCGCCCCCGACATGGACGCCCCGGGTCAGGGAAATGCGGGCCGCCTCGAAACTCCGGGCGCCCGCCGCGATGATGGCGCGGTTGGGCGCGTCGGCCTGCACGAGCGCCAGCACCGCCGGGCTGACGTACTCCGGCCGGATCAGCTGAACCGTCTCTTCCGGCATCAGCCCTTCCATCATCTGCGTCGCAGCCGTCGGGGCCAGACAGTTGACGCGGATGTTGTATTTCTCGCCCTCGAGACCCAGCGTCTGCATCAGGCCGACGAGGGCCATCTTGGCGGCGCCATAGTTGGACTGGCCGAAATTTCCGTAGAGGCCCGATGAGGAGGTCGTCATGACGATGCGGCCGTAGGCCTGCCCCCGCATGATGTCCCACACGGCCTTGGTGCAGATCACCGCCCCCATCAGGTGCACCTCGACCACCTGCCGGAAGTCGTCGAGCTCCATCCTGGCGAAGCTCCGGTCGCGCAGGATGCCGGCGTTGTTCACCAGGATGTCGATCCGGCCCCAGGTCCGGTGCGCGTCCGCGACCATGCGGTCGACGAAGTCGACGTCGGTGACCGAACCGACGGCGGCCACGGCCTCGCCGCCCGCCGCGACGATCTCGGCCGCCACGGCGTCGGCCCCCTCGCCCATGTCGTTGACGACGACCCGGGCGCCTCGCCGGGCCAGCAGCAGGGCGTGGGCGCGGCCCAGACCGCCGCCGGCGCCGGTGACGATGGCGACCTGTCCATCCAGTCGGATCATCATGCTTCTCCTGAAAGCGGGGGCCGGGGCGACGCGGGGATCAGGCCTGTCCCGCCTTGCGGGCTTCAAGGGCCACAATGATCTCGGCGTGGCGCTTGCGGGTCAGGCGGTAGCCGAACAGGAACAGGGGCGCCGCAAAGGCGATCAGGGCCGGCAGGGGGCCGGAGGCCAGCGCCAGCTTGTTCAGCACATCGGCGGGGATGACGACATCCGGCCCGCGCGAGGCCAGGTCGCTCGGGAAGTGGATGGCGTCGAGGGCGACGCCGGCGATCAGCCCGCCCACGCCCGAGGCCGCCTTGTAGGCCAGTGTAAGCCCCGAGAAGAACAGCCCCTCGCGGCGCACGCCGAACAGATACTCATGCTCGTCGGCGGTGTCGGCCATCATCGACTGGAACCCGATCCCCCCCGCCATGATGGCCGTGCCGAGCAGCAAGCCGTTGACCAGCAGCACGATGGAGGCCGCCTCCGGCGTCAGCCTTACGGGGCCGAAGATCTGGAACAGGGGCGGCCAGAACAGCAGGAAGGCGATCGCGAAATAGGCGAACAGCGACAGGGTCCGTTTCTCGATGAAGCGCAGGGCGAAGCCGCTCAGGGGGGCGCCGAGAACCGGCCCCAGACAGGCGCTCAGCAGAATCAGCTGGATGGCCGTCGTATCCAGCCCCCAGAAATACCGGCTGGCGTGCAGGGCCAGGCTGGTGTGGGTCGAATAGGCGAGGAAATAGAGCAGGACCGTCGCGAACAGCAGCATGAAGGAGCGGTTGCGCGACATCTCCTTCATCTCGCGGAGGAAACCCGACCCCATCGGCTCATGGCTGATCTCTGGCTCGTGCAGGCGCGGCTGGACCGAATAGACGGCGCGAATGGCGATCATCCCGGCCAGAAACATGACGAGGGCGCAGGTCCAGCCGAAGGGGGTGTAGTTGGCGCGCTCCAGCATGCCGGTCGGACCCGACAGGAACAGGCCCAGTCCCAGCACGACCCCGATCAGTATGCCGGCGTTCTGGAACGACAGGCGGTAGGCGACGACGCTGGCGCGCTCGCGATAGTCGTCCGTCACCTCGGCCCCGACCGCCGTATAGGGGAGCACGAAGCCGGACAGCGACACCCGCAGCACGACCAGGCAGACGGTGGCGTAGATGAACTGGGCGGCGCCGGTCAGCGCCTCGGGCATGGCGAACAGCAGGCCGAATGCGACGGCGAACGGCAGCAGGCCGAGCACCATGAACGGCAGCCGGCGACCAAAGCGCGAGCGCAGCCGGTCGCTGGCCAGGCCTATGGCCGGGTCGGCCACCCCGTCGACCAGCAGGGCGATCATCTTGGCCAGGCCGGCGGTGGTGCCCGACATGCCGCATACGGCGGTGAGGAAGAACAGCAGGAAGAAGCCGAAGCCGGCGGCGACGATGCCGTCCGCCAAGGCGCCGGCTCCGTAGCCGGCCTTGAATCTCCACGTGAGGGGACGGCCGCGCGCCTCGGCGCCGGTCATGGGCAAGCTGTTCTGCTGCATGGCGCCGCTTTCCTCAGTCATGGGTGTGGGGACGGTCTTCGGAGGCGGTTGCGACGATGAAGTCCGCCACCGTCCGGGCCGTCGCTGCGCCGTGATCCTGGAGGACGCTGGCGTGATCGCCCGGCAGGGACAGATAGGTCAGGCCGTGCTCCCCGGCGAAGCGGCGCGCCGCCGCGTCATAGGCGTCGTCCCGCCCCATCCAGATCGCGGTGGGGACGCCGCACGTCAGGACGCCTTGGGCCAGTCCGGTCAGGTCGTTCATGCCGTTGATGGCCGCCGCCAGTCCCGGCTCGCGCGTGGGCGCCCGATCGGCCAGCAGTTCGGGGCGGCTGGACCGGATCATGTCCGTCAGGATCGCGTAGTCGATCTTCTCGAGGCCCCACAGTCGGGCGGGCGTGAACATGCCCTCGACCACGTCCCAGCCGCCGATGGTCAGGGACAGCAGCCGGTCGGGATGGAAGGCGGCCAGGGCCGAAGCCATCCATCCGCCCATGGAATAGCCGCACACATGGACCCTCGCCGCGCCGGCGGCGTCCAGCACGGCGGCCAGCTGGTCCGCCCTCTGACGGGCCTGATAGCGGTCCGGGTCGGCGGGCGCGTCGCTGAGTCCATGACCGAGGGAATCCGGCGCCAGTATGGAAAACCGCTCCTTCAGCGCGGCGCCGAAGGGCGTGGCCAGCAGCCCCTCGCCGCTGCCGTAGGCGCCGTGGAGGAGCAGCAGGGGCGGGCCGTCGCCGGTGCGCACGAAATGCAGGCGATCGCCGGCACAGGTCGCCCAGGCGTGTCTCGCCCCGGCTCCGGCCCCCGCCCCGCTCATCCGGCCCGGTCCGTGAGAGCCTCATAGATGTGGCTCTGGAAGACCGGCAGGGCCTGCCGACCCGCGGCGCCGCGGCCGGTGGCCAGCGTCGAACCGCTGTGGGCTGAGACGGGGACCTGATGCTGGATCAGATAGATCAGGATCAGGTCGTTGGCGGGATCCGCCTGCCACCAGGTCCCGAACACGCCGGGCCAGGTGATCGACCCGACCGACCCGCAGCCATAGGGGTTGTCCGTCAGGTCCTCGGTGATGGCGACGCCGAGGCCGAAGCCGGACCTGGTCCACAGGTCCATGCCCGCAAACGGGACGCGCCTCTGGTCAGGGCGCAGCCGGTTCTGCTGCATCAGCCGGACCGTTTCGGGCTTGAGAATCCGCACGCCGTCCAGTTCGCCTTCATTCAGCAGCATCCGCACAAAGCGATGATAGTCGCCCGCGGTCGAGATCAGGCCGCCGCCGCCCGGCGTATAGGCCGGAGGCCGGTCGTACATCTCGAGTTCGACCTTCGCCAGCCGTCCGGCGTCCGCCTCCCACGCATAGAGACTGGCCAGACGATCCCGCTGTTCTTGCGGCACCCAGAAGTCGGTGTCGGTCATGCCCAGCGGAATCAGCAGCCGCTCGATCAGGACCTCCCGGAACGGCTTCCCGACCAGACGGCCGATGAGGAAGCCCAGCACCTCGGTGGAATGGCCGTAGTGGAAACGGTCGCCCGGCTGCCAGGACAGCGGCAGGGCGCCGAGGGCCGTCAGCCATTCGTCGACGGACTTGCGGTTCAGACCGGGGTCGCCGAGGGCCTCGTCCAGGGCGGCCTTGATCGGCCCCTCGGAAAAGGGCGCATAGGCGATCCCCGAGCGGTGGGTCATCAGGTCCTCGACCGTGATGTCCCGGTGCGCCGGAACAGTGACGTCGAGCGCGCCGGCCGGGTCCCTGAGCACCTGCATCCCCGCCAGTTCCGGGATCCAGCGCGTGACGGAATCGGACAGGTCGAGCCTGCCCTCCTCCATCAGCATCAGGGCCAGGACCGACGTCACCGGCTTGCTCATCGAGGCGATGCGAAACAGGGTGTCCATTCGCATCGGCGAGCGGGACTCGATGTCCCGCCAGCCGATCGCCTCGCTGTGAAAGACCTCGCCGCCGCGAGAGGCCAGGGTCACGATCCCGGCCAGCTCGCCCCGTTCGACAAACGCCTCCAGGCTCGGCCTGAGCCCCTTCAGCGCCTCCGGATCAAGATCCGGAAGGCGCCCGGGGGCTTCATCGATCATCAACGCCACCAGGTACTCGCCTGGTCTCAGAACGATTTGCGCAGATTGAGCGCCACGAAGCGGCCGATCGGATTGTAGGTCCCGCCGACGCCGTCGGTGGCCGGGAAGAAGGGCGGGTCCTGGTCAAACAGGTCATTGACCTGCAACGCCAGCGTCGTTCCCCTCGTCCAGCCGGCGTCGGGCAGGGTCCACGTCGCCCGCAGATCGACGGTGGTGTAGGCGTCGGCCTCGTAGGCGCTCACCCCGGTCGGCGTGGTGAAATTGTTCCGGACGCCGGCCCGGTGGTTGACGAATCCGGCCACGCTCACCGCGCCCATATTCACCCCCAGCGTCGCCCTGGCCGTCCACTGCGGCACGCCCAGGTCCAGGCTGTCGGAAACGGGCGCAGCGGGGGAGAACTGGGTGTCGAAATTGAGGATGTAGTTGCCGGCCAGATCGGCGAAGACGGAGCCGAAGCCGGTCGTCCAGAGATAGTTGACGTCGAAGTCCAGGCCGTCGGTGTTGCGGCTGCCGAAATTGTTCAGGCGAAGGTCCAGCACATTGCCGATGGCGGGCAGGGGGGTCGGCAGGGTGACCGGCACGGCCAGCGCCAGCAGGTTGGCCAGCTCCGTCGGGGTCGGATTGCGATAGACGATGGAGGCGAACGTCGGATCCGTGAAGACATAGGGCACCGACGGCGTCCCGATCACATCCGTGTACTCGATGTTGTAGTAGGTCAGGCTGGCCCTGAGGTTCGGCAGCGACGCCGGATTCAGGTCGACGCCGTACGAATAGGTGGTCGCCTCCTCGGGCTGCAGGTCCTTGTTGCCGCCGAGCAGATAGACGGTGTTGACCTGGGCCGCGCCGCGCGTCGGGTCATTGGCGAAGGTGACCGACTGGGCGGCGCTCAGATAGTAGGAGCCGACCGTGGCTCCGACCTGACGCATGCCCGGCGCCCGGAAGGACGTGCCGTACGAGGCGCGGAAGGCGACGCCGTCCACCGGCTCCCATCGGGCGCCCACCTTCGGATTGGTCGTCGATCCGAAGTCGCTGTAGTCGTCCAGCCGACCCGACAGCGACACTGACAGGCTGTGCAGCCCCGGGGCTTCGTTGCCCGGGCCGAAGAAGGGGATGAAGAGCTCCCCGTACACCGAATTGACGTCCCGGCGCAGGTTCTCGGGGACAGCCGTCGCCCCGACAAAACCGCGCTGCTCGAACGTCTCGCGGCGGGCTTCCGCGCCGAGCGCGAACCTCAGCTGTCCGCCCGGCAGGGTCGCCAGCGGTCCGTCGAGCTTCACGGCTCCAAGGCTGGTGCGCTGCTCGATGTTGACGTCGGTCGAGGAGTCGAGAATGGCGGCGACGACCGCCGGAGAGGTGCCCGTGCCGAAGGGATCGAGGGCGGTGGCCGCCGTCGTTCCGGCCGCGGCGGCCGCGAGGGCCGCAGCGTTGATCTGGGGAATGAAGGCGTCGTTCCCGGCCCAGTCGTACGTCCCGTAGACGCTCAGATTCAGTTCGCGCGGCAGTTCGAAATCGACGCCGAAGGACGAGTTGCCCACCTTTCGGTCATCGGTGTTCAGGAAATGATCGGCCCCGATCAGGTTGTCGGGCCGGAACAGGACCGCCTCGTAATAGGCGCCCGGAGGCCCCTGGAAGAACGGATTGCCGCCGAACGCCGGGCTGAGGAGAAACACCGTCTGCGCGGGCGGCGCCACGCGGAGTTCGTCGTGGCGATCTGAATACAGAAGCTCGCCCCACAGGGTGGCGACAGGGCTCAGATCCTGCCGCCCCGACACGAACAGGCTGTGGATGCGCGAACTCGGGAGGAAGTCGGCGACGGCGCCGTTGTCGCAGAAGTTGCGAGTGTTCGGCGCGAACGCCGGGGCCGCATAATAGACGTTGTAGAAGGGATCGAGCAGGACGTTGGGCGAGGGGCAGGACGTCGAGCGCGTGTCGATGCCGCCATAGGGGCGGAAGTCCTGGATGCGATAATCGCGGTCGCCGCCCGTGAGGTTGTCCGTCTCGGTGTACTGATAGGCCGCCAGAAGGCTTCCCTTGTCCCAGCTGTGGCCGACCAGACCGCCGATATGGCCCGAGTAGTAGTCGTCGGCCATGCCGTAGTTCGCCGAGATCTCGACGCCGGAGACGTTCCTGCGCGTGATGAAGTTGACCACCCCCGCGACGGCGTCGGACCCGTAGATCGACGAGGCGCCGTCAGCGACGATCTCCAGACGCTCGATCGCGAGGTTCGGGATGAGCGGATAGTCGGGATTGGTTTCGTTCGCAGCCGCGGCGACCAGCCGGTGGCCGTTCATCAGCGGCAGCGTCGCGTTCGCTGGCAGTCCACGCATGCCGGGCGCAAACGAACCGAAACCGCCCAGGCTGGCCGAAGGCGCGGTATTGAAGCTGTTCATCTGCGGCACGCTGGCGAGCAGGTCGGGCGTATTGGCCGCGCCGATGGTCTCGATGTCGTCGCGGGACAGGCTGATGAGATTGGAACCGGTCGGAGGCACGCCCCGGATGCTTGTGCCGGTGACGATGATTTCGTCCAGGGTCGCGGCCTCGTCGGACGACGGGTCAGCGTCCTGCGGCTCGGCGTCCGTCGACTGGGCGAAGCCGGGCCCCGCAGACAACAGCATGGCGGCCGCGAGCGCCGTTCCGGCAAGAGCGATCTGCCTGACGGTTTTCGGATGTCTTCTCATTCTGTCCTCCCCTGCGGCGGCTTTACCGCTCTGCTTCGCCGCCCCTTAAATGGCGCGGTCTCCCTAGTTCATTCATTTAGCACTAAATGAAATGTAGCCGTCAAGTTCATTAGTTTGCGGCTGAACCAATGCCGCCCTCGTCCTTGACCCGGGGGAGCCCCTGCCGCATCGTTCGGCATCGGGGTCCGTCGACGATGCCGCACGCAAGTATCCGATCAGAGGGGCCGGAAAACATGGCAGGAGCGCCAAAAGGCGAGGGGCGCCGCACGCGCGCCGAGCAGCGCGCCTCCACCATCAGCCTGATCCTCGACACGGCCGAAGATCTCTTTTCCCAGCGCGGCTATTTCGGCGTCACGATCAAGGATGTGGCGGACCGGATGGGAATCCATCCGGCGCTGATCCACTACTACTATGACGGAAAACAGGCGTTGTTCGACGCCGTGTTCGGGCGGCGGGTCGAATACGCGGTGGAGGTGCGGACGGCGGGGCTGGACGCTTACGAAGCCGGGGCGGGCGACCATCCGACTGTCGAGGGCGCGCTGCGCGCCTATTACGACGGCGCGTTCGACGTCTACATCAGGGGCGACGAGGGCTGGCGAAATTTCGGCCGCATCTTCGCCCAGGTGAACAATGCGCCCGGCTATGGCGCCGAGAAGATGGACCTGTATTTCGACCCGCTGGTCCTGCGGCTCATCGGCCTTCTCCAGAAGGCCTTGCCTGACGCGGATCCCGAAGATCTCTTCTGGAGCTTCCAGTTCACCTCGGGCGCCTACACCCTGGTCCTGTCGCGCACGGGCCGGATCGACCGCCTGTCGGACGGTCTGTGCGCATCCGACGACTTCGAGGCCGTCCGCGACCGGTTCGTGACCTTCATGGCCGCGGGGTTCGACGCCCTTTACAAGCGCACGGCGTCCGCACCCGTGCGCCCGAAACGGGCGAAGGTCAGACGGACGAAGCCCGCCGGCTGACATCCGCCGTTTCCGGCTCGGCCGCTTCCTCCAGCCGCGCCTGGCGAAGCGCGGCCCGGCGCACCTTTCCGGCCTCGTCCCTCAGGGGCTCGCTGGTGAACTCGATCCGCTTGGGCAATTTGTATCGCGTCAGCCGGTCGGCGACGAACGCCAGCAGCTCCGCCTCGTCCGGCGCGCCGCCTTCGACCGGTTGCACGATCGCATGGACGCGCGCGCCCCATTCCTCGTCCGGCAGGCCGATCACCGCGCTGCCCTTGACCCCCGGGTGCGCCTCGAGCGCGGCCTCGACCTCCTGCGGATAGATGTTCGCCCCACCCGAGATGATCAGGTCGTTGCGACGGTCCGAGAGATACAGATAGCCGTCCTCGTCCACGCTTCCCAGGTCGCCGGGCGCCTCCCATTCGCCGATCCGGCGGGCCGTGCTTCCCAGGTAGTGATAGGTCGATCCGACCCCGCAATCGGGACGGAAGAAGATTTCCCCGACCTGTCCGACCGGACACTCATGCCCTTCCGCGTCCAGAATTTTCATGGCGTAGCCGTCGCGCACCTGACCGACCGAGCCGCGGCGGGCCAGCCAGTCGACGCCCGAGATGATCGTCGATCCGGTTCCTTCGGTCGTGCCGTAATATTCCCAGACGCGTTCGGCGCCGAGCCAGTCTATCCACGCCTCCTTCAGCCATGGCGCGCACGGGGCCGCCATGTGCAGCATCATGCGAAGGCTCGGCAGGGTGAAGCGCGACAGGACCTCCGGGCCCAGCCGCCAGATGCGCTGCATCATCGTGGGGACCATCGTCACCCAGGTCACCTCGTGCCGCTCGATCAGTTCGAGCGCGCGCAGGGGATCGAACCGTCCCATCTCGACGATCGTGGCGCCCGAGAACATCCCCATGGTGATGCAGTGGAAGGGGGCGTTGTGGTAGAGCGGCCCGGGGTTGAGGATGGTGTCGCCCGGTTGCTGGCACAGGAAACCCTCGGCCGGATCCCGCATCGCCGGCGCCGCATCGACGATCACCTTGGGGCGCCCTGTGGAGCCGCCGCTGGTCATCGCCTTCCAGTGGGGCGAGACCGCTTCCGGCAGCGCGACCGCTGAATATCGGTCGAGTTCTCCCGCCTCCGCCGACAGCACCGGGACGCCGGGTCCCGGCGGCGTTCCAACGAACAGTCGGGGGCGGACCAGGTCCAGGATCGCCTCCATCTCGGGCCGCGCCATCCTGGCCGCGACGATGTTCGGGATCGCCCCGAGCTTCCAGATGGAGAAGACGGTCTCGTAGAATTCGAGGCCGTTGGGCAGGGCGACCGTGACGAAATCGCCCCGACGCACGCCCTGCGCCGCCATCAGTCTGGCGCGGCGGTTCGACCGCGCGTCGAGCTCGCCGTAGCTGACGGCGATGTCCTCCAGCACCAGCGCGGCGCGCGACGGAGCCTGACGCGCATGGTGAGCCAGAATGGCGCTGAGCGGGACGGGATGAGTCGACATACTGACGCGAAGCCTCCTTGAATCGTCCGACGTCGCGACGCTTTTCGCGACAACGGACACCCAGTGACTAACTTAGCGCTAAATGAATGAAAAGGGAGTGCGCGCCGGACCGTCTCTCACCCACTTTCACAGGCGCCGACCGGCGACGCATCCGCGACGCTGTGTTCATCCCGCCGATACGCCGGTCGGTCGCCGCGTCTGCCGGAAGTTCCGGAGCGCAGGGGCCTGGGGCTTGCTGACCTTCGGCAGGCGATCAATCCCGGCGAGCTCCGGGTGATCCCGGCGCCCGATTCTCGCACTCTGACCGCCGGGACTCCGGCAGGGTGCAGGGGAGTTCGCAATTCGATGGGTCGCTGCATATACCTCGAGCGACCGACTGGGCGGTCTTTTGCCAGTCGAAACGGGCGCTGCCGCAAGCCGACAGGACGAGGCACACGAGCAGGATCGACGCGGCGCGTGTCACTGTGAAAACGCCCGATCAATGAAGGCGAGCGCCGGGGCTGCGGTGTCCTCTCGCATCCCGACCATGTGGCCGCCCCTGTCGGAAATCGTCATCTCGCCCTTGTAGCCGAGGCTGGTGATGTATCGTGCAAAGCTTCGCGAGGACGCCACGGGCGCGCGTTGATCATTCTCCGCATGCCAGAGCAGAAAACGCGGCGCGACGGACGGCGCGGGAATCCCGGAATACCATCGGTCAAAACCTCCCACGGGGTCGCCGAACTCCCTGACGTCCGTGCGGGTGCCACTCAGCGCCTCGAGATCCAGAGCCCCTGCGAAGAGAAGCACCGCCCGGAACATTCCGGGGTGGGTGAGCGCCGCCTTGGCCGCCACAAAGGCGCCGGCGCTGGAACCCGACAGGACATACTCGCCGGGTGTTCCGACGCCGCGGGCGCTGGCGTCATTGACGACTGCGATCAGATCATCCGTCGTGACGGCCTTGTAGTCCCCTGCGCCGGAAGGCCCCGCTCCCGGCCGCTCATCACCCGTCAGGGTCGGAATCAGAAGCCTGCCGCCCCTGCCCAACCACTGACGTTCGAGTTCGCTGAGAGCGTATTCCTGAACCGGGAGATTGAAGGCGCCGTACGGCCGGACGAGCACGCGGCCACTGGCACTGGGGAGACCGAGAACCACGTACGTCGGTGTCCGACCCTGCGGACCCCGAACGGAGTGAAAGGTCGATGTGAGCGTCGGGCGCTCGAGCGCGGGGGTCAGTTCATGAACCGTCAGGGCCGGGCTGTCACACGACCTCAGCGGCGCGGGTGCGGCTCCCGATCCGGACACGAGAACCTGTTGGATATCGCCCCAGAGACTGACCCCGGTGATGACAGCGAGAGCGCCGCCTGCATCCACCGTGGCGTCAGCATATCCCTCGACGGATTGGGAGAGCGCGGCCGTACGCGTGGCGCCGGGCCGACCGCAGATCTCGCGAACGGCCGTTCCGGTCGAACCTGTGACAACAGCCAGCAGGCTGCCGTTCAGGAGTGCGATCGAGGAATCCGCGGGGTCTTCGAACGCGCGATCTGCGACCACAATATCGGGGTCTGCGAACAGCCGCGCCTTACGCCACGGGCCGGAAGCGGTCTCAGGCGGGCTGGCGAGGACGAGACCACCCCCGGCCAGACCGGCTGAGGCGGCCTCGGGGGCAACAGCGGCCACGATGTTGCGCCCGCTGACCGAATAGAACCGACCGGTGGCCACTTCCTGGCCCAGGCGATGACCCGCCTGGTCATAGATAACCCACAGGACGGGAGAACCGGCCTCGAGCGCCAGGACATCATAGCCTCCGTCGGAGCGACGCAGGAAAGAGGCGATACCCGGCTGATTGACAAAGACCCTCGATCCCAGCGGAAGCGAGGGGGCGGCCTCGGCCAGCGTCGAAAGCTGAAGCCCGGAGCCTTCCCCGCCGGCCCGGCTGAACAGGACGGCGCCGCCCTTCGCCGCAAGAAGGTCGTGAACGGCGGCGCCGTCCAGGCGGCGCATTCCGACCAGGCCTGAAGCCGGGTCGCCCGGTCGCGCCAGCAACCAGATGTCGCCATCGTCGGTGCGACTGCGGAATCCCAACAGGCAGACGCTCGCATCGTCCCGTGCGCAGACAACGTCCGTCAGATAGCGATCGCTCAGACGGGAATCGGCGTAGCGAATGACTTCGCGCCAGTTCGGCGGGCCTCCCGCCGAGAGATCGACGCCCTGGGCGCCCGAGCGGAAGACATAGTCGCCTTCGGCGAAATAGCGGTTCTGCGCATCGCTCTGCCGGGCAGCAGCGTGTAGGGGGGCGAGAGCCAGGATGCTGGCGAGCAACGAAAAATAACGCCTGGAAATCTTCACTGCTCGCCAGCCTT
>NZ_JAKFEB010000156.1:0-9389 GCF_036677305.1 Brevundimonas sp.
AGCTCACGCCGCGCGGACGGATGGCCTGCGCCAGGGCCTATGCGCATCTCGGCCTGACTGAACCGCCGAGGGCGCCGGAACAGGGCGGACTGTTCGGCTCCAAATAATTCCTTCGACCCGGCGGGCTCTTCACGCAATCGCCGAACCCCGTCATGTTCCGTTCGAAGGAGACGGCATGGCGCGAAGGGCGATCCGAACCGAGCGGCTGATCGCAGTGCTGGGCGCCGCGGTGCTGCTGCTGGGCGCGGTGATCCTGTGGAAGGCGATCGAGGCGTCGCGTCCCGGCTTCACCGAGGAGGCCCCGGAACGCCGGGTGCTGCGTCAGGCCCGCGAACAATTGGGCCGAACGGCCGAAATCCGCCTGCTGGACGAAGGGCGCGGCCGCGTCGTCTGCGGCTATGTGGGACGGCGCGGCGAGGCCGGGGCGTGGAGTTTCATCTCGCGGCCCAACCGGATCATGATGAGCGACGACCCCCTGGCGACGGAATTCCAGGCCATGCTGCGCGCCGACTGTCCCAACCTGCCCAAGCCGCCGCCGGCCAATCCATGACCGACCTGCCCACCACCGGCCGTTTCGAGGGCCGCGAACATCGTCTGCCGGTCCGGGTCTATTACGAGGACACCGACTTCACCGGCCTGGTCTATCACGCCAACTACGTGCGCTATTTCGAGCGCGGGCGGTCCGACTGCCTGCGGCTGATGGGGATCGGCCACGCCGACCTGCTGGACGGCGACCAGCCCATGGCCTTCGTGGTCACGAAGATGCAGCTGACCTTCCTCAAGCCGGCGCGGATCGACGACGCCCTTGTGGTGCGGACCCACTATGACGCGGTGAAGGGGCCGCGCCTGCTGATCTCGCAGGCCGTGACGCGGGGCGGGGACGTGCTGTGCCGGGCCGAGGTCGAGGTCGTCTGCATCCATATGGACGGCCGGCCCCGGCGACCGACGAAGACCCTGGTCGGGAAGATCGGTCCCTGGCTGGCGCCCGACGCCTGATACCGGGCGAAGCTTCACAACATTGCGAACCTGTTAGGTGCAGACGGGTGACGCGGCGGCTACACCTCGGCAGAGTCGGATTCGCGCCCGGCCCTAACGCCACATAACCGCCACGCCCGTCCGGTGCACAGGGACGGACAGACGGAAGGATTCCGATGACCACCGCCGCCGAAGCCTCGATGATCAACCCCGTGACCCTGTTCCTGACGGCCGACATCGTCGTCCAGGCCATCATGCTGGGACTGGCGGTCGCCTCCCTCTGGTCGTGGGCCGTGATCATCGACAAGGCGGTGCGGTTCTCGGCGCTGAACCGTCAGGCGAACAGTTTTGAACAGGACGTCGGTTCGGGCCGGTCGCTCGAGGAGATCGCCGCCCAGGCGGGGCCCAACCCGGCCCACCCCCTGCCGCGCATGCTGGTCATCGCCCTGGCCGACTGGCGCGAGGCCCGCACGCGCGGCCCGCTGACCGAGAACCACGCCAATCTGCTGATGTCGCGGATCGACCGCGCGCTGGACAGCCTGATCGCCCGCGAAGGCCAGCGGGTCGAGAACGGTCTGGGCGTGCTGTCGGTGGTGGCGACGTCCTCGCCCTTCATCGGCCTGTTCGGCACGGTCTGGGGCATCATGAACGCCTTCGGAGCCATCGCCCTGTCTGGCAACACCAATCTGTCGACCGTGGCTCCGGCGATCTCCGAAGCCCTGTTCGCCACGGCGCTGGGCCTCGCCGCCGCCATCCCGGCCTATATCGCCTACAACAAATTCTCGATCGACGCGGGCAAGTTCACCGGCCGGCTGGAGAGTTTCGCCGATGACCTGCAGGCCGCCGTGGCGCGCCGTCTGGGCGGTTCGACCGCGCCGTCCTCGCCGCCGGTGACGGGCGATCACAGCCGTCGGGAGCTCTGAGCCATGGCTATGGCGGGCGGCGGCGGGGGCGGACACGTCCGGGGCCGCAGACGGGCGCGCAAGCGCCCGCTGAGCGAGATCAATGTGACGCCGCTGGTCGACGTCATGCTGGTGCTGCTGATCATCTTCATGATCTCGGCGCCCCTGCTGACGACCGGGGTCGAGGTCGAACTGCCCAAGACCGAGGCCAGCGCCGTCGAGACCAATCAGGAGCCGGTGGTGGTCTCGATCGACCGCGACGGCGCCATCTTCGTCGCCGACAGCGAGGTGCCGTGGGACCGTCTGATCCTGGCCGTGGCCCAGGAAGGCGGCGAGGGCGCGCGCGAGAAGCCGGTCTTCGTCCGCGCCGACGGCCGCGCGCCGTACCAGGCCGTGGCGCGGGTGATGGCGCGTCTGTCGGGCGCCGGCTTCACCAAGATGAACCTGATCACCGACACCTCGGCCCAGTCTTCAGGATCAGGCGGGGAGGGCTGACGCCTTGGAACGGCCCGGCCCGGCCCTGATCGGCTCGTTTCTGGTGCATGGGGGCGTCATCGCCCTCGTGCTGGCCGTCGGCCTGTTCGCGCCGAAGGCGGCGCCGCGCCCGATCGCCAACGCCGTGCCGGTCTCGATCGTCTCGGACGTCGTGATCGAGGCCGCCGCCGCCGACAATCCGAGCGAGGAACTGGTGACTGAGGACGTGGCGACCGCGCCGGTCGCTCCGCCGCCGGAACCCGCGCCCGCGCCGCCCGAGCCGAGACCGGTCCCGCCGCCGCTGCCCACGCCGACCCCGGTGAAGAAGGCCCCGACCCCTCCTCGCCCGACCCCGCCGCGCACCCAGCCGCCCCGGCCCACGCCGCCGCGTCCGACCCCGCCGCGCCGCGAGGAAACGCTGGACCTCGACGCCCTCGCCGGCCCCGCGCGCCCGGCGACCCGTCCGGGCACGCGTCCGGCCACCGGCCAGCAGGGGCAGGGCGCGGCGCCCCGCGCTACCGGTCCGCAGATCACGGCCATCTTCAACCAGGTCTATCCGAACTGGATTCTGCCCTGCGACATCCCCGGGGCGCGGAACCTGCGCATCCAGATGGACGTCACCCTGGACGCGCGCGGCCGCATCACCTCGGGCCCGACGCTGATCGGGGCCCAGTCCGACCCGGTGTGGCGCGCCGCCGCCGACGGGGCGGTGCGGGCGATTCGCCAGACCGCACCGTTCGACGTGCCCGAAGGCTTCCCCGGCGGGCCTTTCCGGCCGACCTTTGTGACGGAACGCGCCTGCGCCAACCGGTAACCGGCGCCCGCCATGTTCGGCCTGATCGTCCTGCTTCTCGGCATGGCCCCTGCGCAGGAGGGGCCGGCCCGCGCCCCCGCGGAGAGCCCGGCGGCGAGCGGCGCCCTGTTCAGCCAAACCTACAAGAACTGGCATGTCCCCTGCGATCCGCCGGGCGCTGCAACCCTTCGCGTCGTGATCGATGTCGAATTGGACCGCACGGGACGGTTCGTCGGCGAACCGGTGCTGGTGCGTCCGCAGGACACCCCTGCCTACCGGGCCGCGGCCGCCAGCGCCCTGAAGGCGCTTCGGGACACCGAGCCCTTCGGCGTTCCGGAAGGTTTCACCGGCGGCCGGTATCGCCCGAACTTTCGTCTCGACCGTGTCTGCACAAACGTCAGATGAAGCGTGACAGGGCCTGAAAGTCGCCCCAATCACGGCCATGCTGGCCTTATGCGCACGGTCTGGCGATAAGGACCGGCGTACGTCTGAACTGCGGGAGCCCCTGATGCGACTGAACCGACTTCTGGCGAGCGTCGCCCTCGTGGCGATGGCGGCGACCTCGGTCACGGCCCAGACCCCGCCTCCGCAGTCCGGCGACCCCGTCGAGGTCGAGATCGATCAGGGGGTGCTGCGCCCGGTGCAGATCGCCGTGGTCAATTTCGACGGCGAGAACGGTTCGGATCTCGGCAACGTCATCCGCGCCGACCTGCGCCGCTCGGGCTATTTCGAGCCGATGGATCCGGCCAGCTTCGTCGAAACCGGCCTGACCCTGGCCAATGCGCCCAACTTCCCGCAGTGGACCTCGATCGGCGCCCAGGCGGTGCTGTACGGCGCGGTGACGCGTCGGCCTGACGGCCGCAACGACTTCGGCTTCCGCCTGTACGACCCCTATCGCCAGTGCCAGCTGGCCTCGTACCAGTTCACCGCCACGCCCGAGCAGTGGCGCCGCATCGGCCACAAGATCGCCGACCTGATCTACCAGCGCATGACCGGCGAGACCGGCCTGTTCGACAGCCGCGTGGTCTTCGTCTCGGAAAGCGGCACCCAGCTGAACCGCCTGTCGCGCCTCGCCATCTCGGACCAGGACGGGTTCAACCCCGTCTATCTGACCCAGGGCGAAGAGATCATCATGTCGCCGCGCTTCTCGCTGAGCGACCCCAACGAGATCACCTATGTGGCGCTGGGCAAGGACTACAGCCGCATCTACCTGTACAACCTGTCGACCGGGCGGCGCGAAAGCCTCGGCGAGTTCGACGGCCAGGTGCTGGCCCCGCGCTTCTCGAACGACGGCACGAAGATGGCCTTCTCGATCATCCGCGGCGGCAACACCGACGTCTATGTCATGGACCTGTCCAGCCGCCAGACGCGGCGCCTGACGACCGATCCGGGCATCGACACCTCGCCCTCGTTCAGCCCCGACAACAGCCAGATCGTCTTCACCTCGGACCGGTCGGGCAGCGCCCGCCTGTACGTCATGCGCGCCGACGGCACCGGCCAGCGCGCCATCGCCCGGGGCGGCGGCCTGTACACGGCCCCGAACTGGAGCCCGCGCGGCGACCTGATCGCCTTCACCAAACAGGGCGGCGGCCGGTTCTCGACGGGCGTCATGCGGCCCGACGGCTCGGGCGAGCGCATCCTGTCGTCCAGCTATTTCGAGGAGGGCCCGTCCTGGGCCCCGAACGGCCGCTACATCATGTTCGCGCGCCAGAGCCCGGGCGGCGACACCCGGCTGTGGACCGTCGACCTGTCCGGCCGCGTGGTGTCCCAGGCCGGCTACAACGGCCGCGGTTCGGACCCGGCGTGGTCGCCCCTGCTGGACGAACAGCCCTCCAACCTCGGCGGCGGCGGCCCGGACGGCTGCCCCACCTGATCACAAGCGGAGCCATTCGGCTCACTCCCGCGTTATCGCGGCTGGTGAAACGAGTGGCGCGTCAGTAGCAACCTTTTATAGCCAAGCTGGAGGCCGCGGCCTCACCCCAAGGAGACGATCCGATGATGAAGCCCTCGAACCTGGTCCGTCTGGCCGCCGTCGGTCTGGCCGTGACCGCCATCGCCGCCTGCACCCCGCGCAAGCCCGTCGAGACCGCCGCCGGCGACACCGTGCCGCCGGTCAACAACGACCAGTACCGCGACAACAATCCCCCGATCACCGGCGGGACCGTCGGCGCCCCGGCGCCGGGCTCGGAACAGGACTTCGTCGTCAACGTCGGCGACCGCGTCTATTTCGATCTCGACAGCTACCAGCTGCGCCCCGAAGTCTATCCGCGCATGGACGCCCAGGTCGCCTGGCTGCAGCGCTATCCCAACGTGACGGTCCGCATCGAGGGCAACGCCGACGAACGCGGCACCCGCGAATACAACCTGGCCCTCGGCGCGCGTCGCGCTGAATCGGTCCGCACCTATCTGGTCGAGCGCGGCGTCAACGCCGGCCGTATCGACACGATCAGCTACGGCAAGGAACGCCCGATCGCGGCCGGTTCGACCGAGGAAGCCTTCGCCCGCAACCGCAACGCCCACACCGCCATCGTCTCGGGCGCGACGCGCTAGCTACGACTGTTCCGCCCCGTCGCACCCGCGGCGGGGCGGGAGACCCTGGGACGACTGAAGACCATGCTGAAGCTGCCCGCCGCCCTCCGCACCCGCAACGCCCTGGTCTCGGTCCTGGGCGTGATCCTGATCGCCGGGACCACGACGGTCGTGGCCCAGACCACGCCGCTGGAGCCGATCCAGTGGGACAAGCGCCGGCTGGACCAGCTGGACCGCAACGTCCGCCGCCTTGAGCGGGCCGTGACCCAGCGCAACGCCGCCGGCCAGCCCGTGATCATCGAACCCGATGCGGAAGTCGTGGCGCTGCAGGGCCGCGTGGGGCTGATGGACCGCCGTCTGGGCGATATGGAATCGACCGTCCAGCGCGTGAACGCCGACCTCGAGCGGCTGACCTTCCAGCTGGACGAGGTCCAGCGCGATAACTCGGCCCTGACCACCCGGGTCCGCGACGCCGAGGGCAAGGTCCGGGCGATGGAGGCCGCCGCCGCCCGCGAGGCCGAGCTGAACGCCCCCATCCCGACCACCTCGCCGACCGGCGACGCCGCCCGCGACCTGACCGCCGCCGCCCGTCTGGCCGCCAGCGACCCGGCCCGCGGCGACCGCGCCCTGCAGACCGTCATCGCCGCCTGGCCCGACACGCCGCAGGCGGCCGAGGCCAACAGCCGTCTGGGCGACCTGCGCGTCTCGGCCGGCGATCACGCCGGCGCCGTCTCGGCCTATGCCGCCGCCCTGCGCGGCTGGCCGACGACGCCCTGGGCCCCGGCGACCACGCTGGAGCTGGCCAATGCGCTGAACGCGACCGACCGCAAGACCCAGGCCTGCACCGCCCTGACCGAGTTCACGCGCCGCTACGCCGAGGCCGCGACCCCGGCGGTGCGCACCCGTGCGACCGAGGCCCGCACCCGCATCGGCTGCGCCGCGCCCGCGGCCACGCCGCCCCGGCGGCCGGGCTGACTCCGACGCCCGAGGACTGGACCGCGCCGGTCAGGGACCGCCTGTCCGCCCGGCTGGAGCGCAACGTCGGGCATCCGCTGGCCCTGGCCCTGTCGGGCGGCGGCGACTCCATCGCCTTGCTGCGCCTCGCCGCCGACTGGGCGCGCGAGAACGGTCGCCGTCTGCTGGCGTTGACGGTCGACCACGGCCTGAGCCCGGACAGCGCCGGCTGGACCGCCTTCGCCGAACAGGCCGCGCGTGATGCGGGCGCGGACTGGCGCGGTTTGACCTGGACCGGATCGAAGCCAACCAAGGGGTTGCCCGCAGCCGCCCGCCGCGCTCGCCACGGATTGATCGCTGATGCGGCGCGTGAGGTCGGAGCGCGGGTGATCCTCTTCGCCCACACCGCCGACGACATCGCCGAGGGGGAGGTGATGCGGGAAGAAGGCTCGACGCTGGGCCGGTTGCGCGAGTGGGCGCCGTCTCCTGCCTGGCCGGAGGGGCGGGGGGTGATGTTGCTGCGGCCTATGCTGGACGCAGGCAGGGTCGAAGTGCGCGACTGGCTGGCTGGGCAGGGAGCGGAATGGATCGACGATCCGGCCAATGAGGATCCGACATATGCGAGGAGCCGCGCACGGACCTCCCTTCTCCCGTTGGGAGAAGGTGGCGCGCAGCGCCGGATGAGGGTCGACAGGGGAAGCGGCGAAGCCGCCCCGGACCAGCCGACCCTCACCCTTGAGCGCAAGGACGACGGCTCCGCCGCCGTGCGCTCAAGCCCTCTCCCGATGGGAGAGGGATCATTTGAGATCGATCGAGGCGTCACGGCCCGCGCCCTTGCCGCCGCCCTTGTCTGCGCCGGCGGGGGAGACCGCCCCCCGCGCGGCGACCGGCTGGCCGCGCTCCTGACCCGTCTCAACGCCGGCGAATCCTTCACCGCTACCCTCTGCGGCGCCCGCATCGAGGCCGCAGCCGATCGCGTCACGATCCGCCGGGAGCCGGGCGAACTGGCCCGCCGCCCGCCGCCGCCCTTGCCGCTCACACCCGGCGTCGAGGCGGTCTGGGACGGCCGCTGGGCCATCACAACCTCCGAAGCCGGCTGGTCCGTCGTCCCCGCCGCCGGCCGCATGGCCGCCCTGTCCGACGCCGACCGGGCGGTCCTGAAAGCCCTGCCGGCCTCCGCCCGCGCCGGCGAACCTGTCCTGATCCGGAACGAAAACGGCGCCCCGGTTCTTGCACGGACGACGGCGAGGGCGCGGTCGCTGGTCGAACAGAGACTGGCGCTCGCGCTGGACCGAATGACGCACGAAAGGGACCTGGGCGCCGTCTTCGATGGCGAAACGCTCCGGAAGCCCCTATTTTCGACCTGACATCAGTGACAGGGCGTTCCGCGCCCGAGGAACAAGACGAGCATGAACCTGCGCAATTTCGCCATCTGGGGCGTCATCATCCTGGGCGCCATGGCCTTCTATGTGGCCATGAGCCGTCCGGGCGGCATCGCCGCGCCCGCGACCGGAAAGGCCGCGGCGGAGCGGCCGCAGAACATGACCTACTCCGACCTCCTGAAGGAACGGAACGAGGGCGACATCGCCAAGGTCGAATCCCGGGGCGAAACCCTGAAGGTCACGCTGAAGGACAACCGCGTCTTTACCGTCACCACCCCCATGCCCAACGCGCCCCTGCTGGACACCATCGCTGAAACCGGCGCGATCGTGGATCCCAAGAGCACGCGCCAGTCGATCTGGGTCAGCGCCCTGATCGGCCTGCTGCCGTTCGTGCTGATCATCGGCCTGTGGGTGCTGATCATGCGCCAGATGCAGGGCGGCGCCCGCGGGGCCATGGGCTTCGGCAAGTCCAAGGCCAAGCTGCTGACCGAACACAAGGGCCGCAAGACCTTCGACGACGTCGCCGGCGTGGACGAGGCCAAGGAGGAGCTGCAGGAGGTCGTCGACTTCCTCAAGGACCCGGGCAAGTTCCAGAAGCTCGGCGGCAAGATCCCCAAGGGCGCCCTGCTAGTCGGCCCTCCGGGTACGGGTAAAACCCTGCTGGCCCGCGCTGTCGCGGGCGAGGCGGGCGTGCCCTTCTTCTCCATCTCGGGCTCCGACTTCGTCGAGATGTTCGTCGGCGTCGGCGCCAGCCGCGTGCGCGACATGTTCGAACAGGCCAAGAAGAACGCCCCCTGCATCATCTTCATCGACGAGATCGACGCCGTCGGCCGTCACCGCGGCGCCGGTCTGGGCGGCGGCAATGACGAGCGCGAGCAGACCCTGAACCAGCTGCTGGTCGAGATGGACGGCTTCGAGGCCAATGAGGGCATCATCCTGATCGCCGCCACCAACCGTCCCGACGTGCTGGACCCGGCCCTGCTGCGTCCCGGCCGCTTCGACCGTCAGGTCGTGGTGCCGAACCCCGACGTCAACGGCCGCGAGAAGATCCTGCGCGTCCACATGAAGGACGTGCCGCTGGCCTCGGACGTGGTGGTCAAGACCATCGCCCGCGGCACCCCCGGCTTCTCGGGCGCCGATCTGGCCAATCTGGTCAATGAGGCGGCCCTGATGGCGGCCCGCAAGGACCGTCGCATGGTCACCCATCGCGACTTCGAGGACGCCAAGGACAAGGTCATGATGGGCGCCGAGCGCAAATCCATGGCCATGAACGAGGAAGAGCGCCGCCTGACCGCCTATCACGAGGGCGGCCACGCCATCGTCGCCATGAACGTCAAGATGGCCGATCCCGTGCACAAGGCGACCATCGTCCCGCGCGGC
>NZ_JAKFEB010000157.1:0-26545 GCF_036677305.1 Brevundimonas sp.
CCCGTGGCCGCGACCATGGCGAAGGCCGTGGTCGGCAGGAAGCCGCCGAACCAGCCGTTGCCGATGTGATAGGGCAGGGACATGGAGGTGTAGCGGATGTTGGTCGGGAACATTTCCACCAGCGCCGCCGCGATCGGCCCGTAGACCATGGTCACGTACATCACGAGCAGGAACAGGATCCCGACCACCATCGGCCGGTTCACCAGGGCGCTGTCGGCCTTTGCCGGATAGCCGGCCGAAGTCAGGGCGGCGCCGAGCCCGGCCTCCCATTCCGTCTTGCGGGCGGCGAAGTCGGCGCGCGGCAGGGCCGATCCGTCGAAGCTGGGTACGCTCACCGGTCCGATGCGGACCTCGGCCGTCGAGCCGGCGGGGGCGATGACGTTGACATAGGTGACGCCCGCCTTGGCCAGGTACGACTTGGCCAGATCGCACGAGCTGTCGAACACCGTCTTGCCGACCGGATCGAACTGCAGGGCGCAGTCGGCGGGGTCGGCGTAGACGCTGACGGGCGCCGTCGCGGTGGCCGCCGCCAGCTGCGGATTGGCGGCCTGGGTCAGGGCGTGGAACAGGGGGAAGTATGTCAGTGCGGCCAAGAGGCAGCCCGTCAGGATGATCGGCTTGCGTCCTACCTTGTCCGACAGCCAGCCCCAGAAGACGAAGAAGGGCGTGGCCAGCAGCAGGGCCGTCGCGATCAGGATGTTGGCCAGCGGGCCGTCGACCTTCAGCGTCTTCTCGAGGAAGAACAGGGCGTAGAACTGGCCCGTGTACCAGACCACCGCCTGACCCGCCGTCAGCCCGACCAGCGCGAGCAGCACCAGCTTCAGGTTCGGCCACTTCGCGAAACTGTCCTTCAGCGGCGTGCGCGATCCCTTTCCTTCCGCCTTCATGCGGGCGAAGGCCGGACTCTCGGCCAGCTTGAGCCGGATCCACAGCGACACGCCCAGCAGCAGGATCGAGACGAGGAAGGGAATCCGCCAGCCCCAGTCCTTGAACGCCTCCTCGCCGACTGCGGTGCGCACGCCCAGGATGACCAGCAGGCTCAGCATCAGCCCGGCCGTCGCGGTGATCTGGATGAAGGAGGTGTAGAAGCCGCGCTTTCCGGGCGGCGCATGTTCGGCGACATAGGTGGCCGCCCCGCCGTATTCTCCGCCCAGCGCCAGGCCCTGCACCAGCCGCATGGCGATCAGGATCGCCGGCGCCGCCACGCCGATTGCGGCGTAGGACGGCAGCAGGCCGACCACGAAGGTCGACAGCCCCATCAGCAACATGGTGACGAGGAAGGTGTTCTTGCGCCCCCACAGGTCGCCCAGCCGCCCGAAGAAGATGGCCCCGAACGGCCGCACCGCGAACCCGGCGGCGAAGGCCATCAGGGCGAAGATGAAGCCGGTGGTCTCGTTCACCCCCGAGAAGAACTGGGCCGTGATGATCGCCGCCAGCGAGCCGTACAGATAGAAGTCGTACCACTCGATCACGGTCCCGACCGACGAGGCCAGGATGACCAGACGGTCGTTGCGATCGACGGTGTGTTCGGCGGCCTCGGTCATGCGTCCTCCCCAGGGTGCCGGGGGAACCTGAACGGCGAAACCGGCGGTGTCGAGGGGCCGGCGCCCCCTCTATCCGTGCATCCCCGCGTTCGCGGGGATGCACGGAACCTTATTGACCCTCGACGAGGTCCTCCAGATCGGCCCAGACGCTTTCGGCCGTGGGACGGCGGCCCGCGCCGCGGCCGGTCGCGGTGAGGATGCGGCCGTCCGCCAGGGTGACCCGCAGCGCATTGGCCTCGTCGGGAAGCACGGCGAACAGGGCGTCGCCGTCCACCGCCTCGAACGCCACGCCGGTCCGACCGGACGCCAGGTCCAGACGCGCGATCTGACGGACGCGGCCGGCCGGCAGGACGGCGTCGCCGGACAGCGTCTGGCGCGCGACGGCTTCGATCCGCAGCGACTGGCCCAGGCCTTCGTGGGCGAGGATGGCCAGTTTGGCGGCGGCGTCGAGACCGGTCAGGTCGGCGCTCGGGTCCTCTTCCGCGAAGCCCGCGTCACGGGCGGCGCCCAGGGCCTCGTCGAAGTCGCCGCCCTCGGCCAGACGGTTGAGGATGAAGTTGCAGGTGCCGTTCAACACCGCCTCGATGCGGACGATCGACCCTTGCTCGGCCGCGCGGCGGACGGTCTCGATCAGGGGCGCGCCGCCGCCGACGCTGGCCGAATAGAGCAGGCGCGCCCTGGCGCTGTCGGCCAGAGCCGTCAGGCCGGGCAGGTCGCCCCCGACCGCCTGTTTGTTGGCGCTGACCACATGGACGCCGCGCGACAGGGCGGCGCGGATCAGGGCCAGGCCGGTCGAGGCGTCCGAGATGGCCTCGACCACCACATCGGGCTCGCGCGCCAGCAGGGCGGCGGGATCGGACAGGATCAGCCCGGGCGGGATCGACGGATCGCGCGCCTTGTTCGGATCCCGGACCAGAACGCCCACGACCTCGAAACGGGGGTCGCGGGACACCCGCTCCAGAACGCCGCCGCCGACGACGCCGCACCCCGCGAGGGCGATGCGCAGGGGACGGACGGGCGTCGGCGCGCTGCGGTCCGGCGCGGCGTCCGACCCGGCCACGATGGCCACGCCGGCGCCGAGCAGGGCCTCGCCCGGCGCGGGCCGGGCGGCGCGCACGCCGATGGCGTCGAGCGCCTCGGCCAGACGCGCGGGAGCATCGGCCCTGCCGCAGGCGACCGCGACGACCCGGCGCCCTCGCCGGACCTGCCGATACACGGCGGAGGCGGCCTCGAGGGGGTCGGAGAGATCGAGCTGCAGCAGGGCCACCGGCTCGTCGGCGACGGGGGAGGAGACGTCGTCGTCGGCCGGGATTCGGGGGAGGGGAAGAGCGGTCATGTCAGGTCCCTCACGCGGCTTCGGCGGCGAGCGGGGCCGCGAGGGGAACGAGAGCGAGGGCGGCCGACAGGTCGGCCAGCAGGTCCTCGGGATGCTCCAGGCCGATCGACAGCCGCAGCAGGCCGTCGGTGATGCCGGCCGTTTCGCGGGCGTCCGGCGTCATGGCCGCATGGGTCATCAGGGCGGGGTGGGCGATCAGGCTTTCGACGCCGCCGAGGGATTCCGCCAGGGTGAAGACATTCAACCCGTCGACGAAGGCTCGGACGGCCGCGATGTCGTGCAGTTCGAAGCTCAGCATGGCGCCGAAGCCCGCCTGCTGCCGCGCCGCGACGGCGTGGCCGGGGTGGCTGGCAAGACCGGGATAGTGGACGGCCTTCACCGCCGGCTGCGCCGCCAGCCATTCGGCCACGCGGCCCGCCGTCGCCTGCTGCCGCTCGACCCGGGCGAACAGGGTGCGCACGCCGCGCAGGGTCAGATAGGCGTCGAACGGAGAGCCGGTGACGCCCAGACAGTTGGCCCACCAGGTCAACCGCTCCAGATCGGCCGGGTCCTTCGCCACCACGCAGCCGCCGACCACGTCGGAATGGCCGTTGATGTATTTGGTGGTCGAGTGGATCACCAGATCGGCGCCCAGGGCGAGGGGCTGCTGCAGGGCGGGCGACAGGAAGGTGTTGTCCACCGCCGCCTTGCAGCCGACGGCATGGGCGCGGGCGCAGATGTCGGCCACGTCCACCACCCTCATCAGCGGGTTGGAGGGCGTCTCGATCAGGATCAGCTTCGGCTTCAGGGCGAAGGCGGCGTCCAGGGCCGCGCGGTCGTTCTGGTCGACGAACTGCACGTCGAAATGGCCGCGCCGGGCCCGGGCGCACAGCAGGCGGTGGGTGCCGCCGTACAGGTCGTGCGGGGCGATCAGCAGGTCGCCGGGCTCCAGCGAGAACAGGGCCAGATCGACCGCCGCCATGCCCGTGGCGGTGACCACAGCGCCGCAGCCGCCTTCGAGTTTGGCCAGCGTCTCGCCCAGCACGTCGCGGGTCGGATTGCCCGACCGCGTGTAGTCGTAGCGCCGTTTTCCATCGAGGCCGTCGAAGCTGTAGTTCGACGACAGATAGAGCGGCGGCATCACCGCGCCGTGCGCCGGATCGCTGTTCACGCCGTGACGGGCGGCGGTCGTACAGGGGTGGCTTTGAGCGGGGGCGGTCATGCGGCGATCTCGCGGGTCTGGAGGGCGGTGAGGGGAGAGAGGACGTCGTGCAGGGCGCGGCCGATCAGCTCGCGCTCCTTCAGGAAGGCGTCATGGCCGAAGATCGAGGGGGCCTCGATCAGGCGGCGCAGGTTTGGGACGCGCGCCGCCAGTTCGCGGCTGTCGGCGATCGGCACGAGCGTGTCCGAGGTGAAGCCGATGACGGTCAGGGGGCAGCGCACGGCGCGCGGGTCGACGCTGTGGCGGTCCAGCGAGTCCGACAGGCTGATCCAGCGATCCGCGCTGGTGGCTTCGGCGTAGGCCGCGCCCTTGGCGATCAGATAGTCGCAGACCGGGTAGGCCTCCCCGGCGTCCGCAGGGGCGGTCGGGCCGAAGCGCAGGCCGAACTCGTCGGCGGTGCGATAGGTGGTCATGGCCAGCTGGCGGGCGAGGGCCACGCCCTCGGCCTCGCGGCCGCAATCGCGGGCGAAGGCCAGCAGGCGGCGCTGCACCCCGCGCACGGCGGTCGCCGCCGGATGGGCGCAGTGGGCCGCCGAGATCACCGCCAACTCGCCGATCCGCTCCGGGAAGAGCGCGGCGAAGGCCAGGCCGATGCAGCCGCCGTACGAGGCGCCGACGAAGGCGTCGACGCGCGGCTCGCCCAGGGCGTCGAGCAGCAGGGCCAGCAGCCTCGCCTGATCGCCCGTGGTGATGGTGACGCCCGGTTCGTCGCGGCCGGGCAGCAGGTCGAAGGCCAGCACGCGGACGCGGTTCAGGTCGACGGGCCCGCCTGCCTTGACCACCGAGGGCCACCAGCGCGTGGCGAACCGCCCGCTGGAGATGCCGCCGGCGACCACGACCAGCGGCCCGTCGGATCCGTGCAGCCGGCCGACGACCTGCGTCGCGGTCAGGCGCTGGCCCGACTCGAGCCGGAAGTCGTGGGGGATGGACGCGTGGACGTCCTGTCCGGCGGTCTGGTCTGGGGTTTCGATGGACGCCACGGTCCGCTCCGGTCTCGCTCAGCGAAACCGATGGGGCGAACCAATTCCTTGCGTGACAGACCCGTGAAGTCAGTCGGTCCCCGGACGTGAGGGGGCCGTCGCTTCACTCATCTCTCGCGGCTTCGTAAAGAGGCCTCGCAGGAGTTGGCACCATCTCCAGGATCGGGCGGATCCTGGTAGGTTGCCCCGGCGTCAAAGGGCCTATCCCTCAGCCGGTCTTGATGAGTGCCCTTACGTTGGCGGACACTTCATCAGGCGTCAATCCCCTTGTTGCGAGTGCGAACAGGCGAGCCTCAGACCGCGCTCCAGCCGCCCGCCAGCGCCTTGAACAGGGCGATCTGGTAGGTGGTGACGAGGGCTTCCGAGTTGGCCAGCTGGGCCTCGGTCCCGACCAGGGTCCGCTCGGCGTCGAGCACCGACAGGAAGCTGTCGGCCCCCGCGTCGAAGCGCAGACGCGACAGGCGGACGGCCTGTGCGGCCTGGTCCCGCGCCTCGCGCAGGGCGTTCCGGCGGTCCAGTTCGTTGGCGTAGTTGGCCAGGGCTGTCTCGGTCTCTTCCAGCGCCGTCAGCACCGTCTGGTCGAAATTGGCCAGGGCGATGTCCGATCCCGCCGACGCCTGTTCGATCCGCGCGCGGGCGGCGAAGACGTTGGGGAAGGACCAGCTGATCAGCGGGCCGATGCCGAAGCGGAAGCTGGAGTCGCTGCCCAGATCGCCGGCGTCCAGCGCCGTCGACCCGACCGAACCGCCCAGGATGATCCGGGGATAGAGATCGGCCGTGGCCACGTTCACGCGGGCCGCGGCGGCGGACAGATTGCGCTCGGCCCGGCGCACGTCGGGACGGCGCGCCAGCAGCTGGGCGCCGTCTCCGATGGGGATCGGCTGCGTCAGCTGGGGCGGGCGGGCGCAGGCGCGGGCCGCTTCGCTGGCCTCGGCCGGGGTGCGTCCGGTCAGGGTCGCCAGCCGGAACAGGGCGCCGTCGCGCTGGGCGCGCAGGGGCGACAGGATGGCGCGGGTGGTCTGCAGCGTCGAACGGGCGCGCGCCACGTCCAGACCATTGCCCTGGCCGGCGGCCAGCAGCCGCTCGGTCAGGCCCAGGGTGTCGGTCTGAAGCGCGATATTGCGCTCGGCCACGGCGATGGAGGCGTTGGCCGAACAGGCGTCGGCGTAGGCCCGCGCGGTCTCGGCGGCGACCGAAACCTGCACGACTTCAAGCGCCGCGGCGGCGGCGTCCGCATCGGCGCCGGCGGCGCGGATCGAACTGCTGACCCGGCCGAACAGGTCGATCTCATAGGCGACGTCCAGACCGACGTCGTACTGCTCGCCCTCGTCCAGCGGCTGGCCGCCGTTGCCGCCGGGAACCGTGGCGGCCGAGGCGCGGCCGTACTGGGCCGTCGCGCCGACCGTGGTCGAGGGCAACAGGCCGACCCGCGCCTCGCCGAGCGCCGCGCGGACCCGGCGCAGGTTGGCGGCGGCGGCCTCCAGCTCGTTGTTCTCGGTGAGGGCCTGAAGGATCAGGCCGTCGAGGGTGGGATCGTCATAGAGCCGCCACCAGTCGTCGCGAGCCGCATCAGCGGTCACGGCGGGGGTGGCGGCTCCGACGAAGGCGCCCGACGCCGAGGGGGGAAGGGTGGCGTCGGGCGCCCCCGGCCCGACCGCGCACGACGCCAGCGCGAGCGCGGCGAAGGCTGTTGCGGTCAGGATCCGAATGGGGGGCAGGGTCGTCATCAGGCGTCTCCGGACCGGGGGGTCGCTGGCAGGGCGTCGGGCCGATCGTGGGCGGGGAAGCCGTCGGTGGTCGGGACGGTGGGGTCCTTCTTCGGCGACTGCGGGATCTTCGACGCCGCCCAGCGGCTGATGACGTAGAAGACGGGGGTGAAGATCAGACCGAAGAAGGTCACGCCCAGCATGCCGGAGAAGACGGCGGTGCCCAGCGACTGACGCATCTCGGCGCCCGGCCCCGTCGCCAGCATCAGCGGCACGACGCCGAAGATGAAGGCGAACGAGGTCATCAGGATCGGCCGCAGGCGAATGCGCGCCGCCTGAACGGCCGCATCCCAGCGGTTCAGCCCCTGTTCCTCCTCGGCCTGTTTGGCGAACTCCACGATCAGGATCGCGTTTTTCGCCGCCAGGGCGATCAGCACCACCAGTCCGACCTGGACCAGAATGTTGTTGTCCAGGCCGCGGATGTTGACCCCGATCATGGCCGCAAGGATGCACATCGGCACGATGAGCACGACCGCCAGCGGCAGGGTGAAGGCCTCGTACTGGGCCGCCAGCACGAGGAAGACGAACACCACGGCCATGATGAACACCACGGTCGCGCCGCCCGACGACTGCTTCTCCTGCAGGGCCAGGCCGGTCCATTCGTAGGAGAAGCCCGGGGGCAGGGTGGCCTCGGCCAGCTGCTCCATGGATGCGATCGCCTGACCGGACGAAACGCCGGCCGCCGCCTGTCCCTGAAGCTCGGAAGCCGGGAACAGGTTGTAACGGACGATCCGGGACGGACCGGAATCCTCGCGCAGGTTGGCGACCGATCCGATCGGCACCATGGCGCCCGAGGCGGAGCGGGTCTTCAGATTGGCGATGTCGGCGATGTCGTCGCGCGCCGTCGGCTCCGCCTGCGCCGTGACCCGGAAGGTGCGGCCCAGGAAGTTGAAGTCGTTGACGTAGGACGAGCCGAGATAGACCCCGAGCGTATTGAACACGTCCGACGGCTGGACGCCCATCATCAGCGCCTTGTCGCGGTCCACGTCGGCGGCGATGCGCGGCGAGCCGGTGTTGTAGGTCGAGAAGACCTGCTGCACCTGATCGGGCGCCTGGGCGGCGGCGCCCATCATGGCGAAGGTTGCGCCCTCCAGCGGCCGATAGCCCGCGCCGGAGCGGTCCTGCACCATCATCTGGAAGCCGTTGCCGTTGCCCAGACCCTGAACCGCGGGCGGGGCGATGACGAAGATGTTGGCGTCCTCGATGCCCATGGTGGCGCCGGTGATGGCGCCGGCCAGGGCCGCGGCGGCCTGTTCGGCCGACTTGCGTTCCTCGAAGGCGTCGAGGCGGACGAAGATGGTCGCCGCGTTGGAGCCGAACGAGAAGCTGGAGCCGTCCAGACCGGCGAAGGCGACCATGCCCTCGACCCCGTCCGTGCCCTTGATGATGTTCGAGGCGCGGGTCATCACCGCCTCGGTCCGCTCCAGCGAGGCGCCCGGAGGCAGCTGGATCACGCCGATCAGGAAGCCCTGGTCCTGTTCCGGGATAAAGCCGGACGGGGTGTCCATCAGACGCCAGCCGGTCAGTCCCAGCAGACCGACATAGACGATCAGCACAATGCCGACGGTCCGCACCAGCCGGGCGGTCAGCCGCCCGTACTTCTCCGACAGCCAGTCGAAGCCCTCGTTGAAACGCCGCCCGGCCAGACCGCCGTACCAGGCCGCCGCGCCCAGCACGCCCGGCTTGCGGACATTGTCGTGTTCCTTGTGCGGCTTCAGCAGCAGGGCGGCCATGGCCGGCGACAGGGTCAGCGACACCAGCAGCGACACGACCGAGGCCGTGGTGATGACGATGGCGAACTCGCGGTAGAAGATGCCCGGAATGCCCGGCACGAACATGGTCGGAACGAACACCGAAACCAGCACCAGACCGATCGAGATCAGGGCGCCCGACACCTCCTGCATGGAGCGGTAGGCGGCCTCCTTGGGCGTCAGCCCCTGACGGATGTAGCGTTCCACGTTCTCGACCACGACGATGGCGTCGTCGACGACGATGCCGACGGCCAGCACGAGGGCGAACAGGCTCAGCGAATTGATCGAATAGCCCAGCATCAGCTGGACGGCGAAGGTCGCCACCAGCGCCACCGGGATGGCCACGATCGGGATGATCGCCGCGCGCCAGGTCTGCAGGAAGACGATGACCACCAGCACGACCAGAAGCACGGCCTCGATCAGGGTGTGCTGCACGGACTCGACCGAGGATGCGACGAACTCGGTCGGGTTGTAGGCGATGGAGACGTCCATGCCCTGGGGCAGGTCGGCCTCGAACGCCTTGATCTCTTCCATGACGCGGTCGGCGGTGCCCAGTGCATTGGCGCCGGGCTGCTGGATGATGGCTATGCCGACCCCCTGCTCGCCGTCGAAGAAGCCCTTGATGCCGTAGTCCTGGGCTCCCAGCTCCACGCGCGCGACGTCGCGGACGCGGGTCACGCGGCCTTCGGCGTCCGTCTTGATGACGATGTCGCTGAACTGGTCGGGATCGGACAGGCGGCCCTGCACCTGCACCGGCAGCTGGAAGGCCGCGGCGTTGGTGGCGAAGGGCGGCTGGCCGATGGCACCGGCGGCGGCCTGGACGTTCTGGGCGCGCAGGGCGGCGACGATGTCCGGTCCGGTCAGGCCGCGCGCAGCGGCCTTGGCCGGGTCGATCCAGACCCGCATTGAATAGTTGCCGCCGCCGAAGACCTGGACCGCGCCCACGCCGTCGACCCGCAGCAGGCGATCCCGCAGCGTCGAGTTGGCGTAGTTGCCGACGTAGTCGTTATCCAGCGACTTGTCCGGGGACGTCAGCCCCAGGATCATCAGGAAGCCGCTCTCCTGCTTGTTCACGGTCACGCCGATCTGGCGGACCTGCTCGGGCAGGCGCGGTTCGGCCAGGGCGACGCGGTTCTGGACCAGCACCTGCGCCGCATCCAGATCGGTGCCGGGATTGAAGGTCACGGTGACCGACACCGTCCCGTCCGAGGTGGACGAGGACGACAGGTACAGCATGCCCTCGACGCCGTTGACCTCCTGCTCGATCGGAGCGGCGACGGTCTCGGCCACGGTCTCGGCCGAGGCGCCGGGGTAGGCGGTGTTGATGGTGATCGTGGGCGGCGCGATCTCCGGGTACTGCGACAGCGGCAGCAGCGGATAGGCGAACACCCCCATCAGGGTGATGAACACCGCGATCACGGCCGCGAAGATCGGCCGGTCGATGAAGAAGCGTGAGATGTTCATGACGGGCTCAGTCGCCCGACGACAGGCTGTTGGCGAAGGTGGCGCTGGAGGCCGGGGCGGTCGTGGTCATCGGCGCGGCCTGCGGCGTGGCGACCGCACGGATCTGGCCGTTCGTGGCCTTCACCTTCATGCCCGGCGCCTGGATGCGCTGGACGCCGTTGATGATGACGCGGTCGGTAGGAGCCAGCCCCGAGCGGATCACGCGCAGACCGTCGACCAGCGGCCCCAGCTGCACCGCCTTGGGCGCGACCGAACCGTCGGCGGCGACGACATAGACGATGCGCCGGGCCTGATCGGTGGCGATGGCGGCGTCGGGGACCAGCATGGCGTTGTAGGTTCCGGCCCCGGCCAGACGGGCCTGTCCGAACATGCCGGGCTTGAGGAAGCCGTCGGCGTTGGGGATGACGGCCCGCAGCCGGATCACGCCCGAGGCTGTGTCCACGGCGTTGTCGGTGAAGTCGAGGCTGCCCGAGCGGTTAAAGTCGCTCTCATCCTGCAGCCGCACCTGGATCGGCGCGGCGCCGTTGCGGGCCTGACGCTGGTATTTGAGCAGCACGGCTTCCGAGCCGTCGAACACGAAGTGGATCGGCGCGCTGGACACGACGGTGGTCAGGACGTCGGCGGCCGACGAGCCGCCACCGACGAGGTTGCCCGCATCGACCCGGCGGTCCGAGACGCGACCCGAGATCGGCGCGGTGACGCGGGTGAATTCGAGGTCCAGCTGGCGGGCGCGGACATTGGCGTTGGCGGAGGCGATGGCGGCGCGGGCCGTCATCAGATTGGCGCGGCGGGTGTCGACCTCGGCCTGCGAGACGGCCTGCGAGGCCAGCAGGGTTTCCGACCGGGTCAGTTCGCTCTGGGCGAGGCTGATCTGGGCCTGGGCCTGGGCCAGCTGGGCGCGGGCCGAGGCCAGGGCCGCCTGCGCCGGGCGCGGATCGAGGGTGAACAGCAGCTGGCCGCGCCGCACATAGTCGCCGTCGCGGAAGTGGACGCCCGAGACGTAGCCGCCGACGCGGGCGCGCACCTCGACCGACTGCGTCGCCTCGAACCGGCCGGTGAACTCATCCCAGTCCTGCACGGCGCGCACCAGCGGCACGGCGACGGTGACCGCCGGCGGCGGCGGGGCCTGGGCTTCGCTCTTTTGAGAGCAGCCATAGAGCACGGTCGTCATAAGGACGGCCGCGGCCACGATCTTCGCGGTTCGCATCGAAAGGTAGATCCCTGTCTTGTCGACTCGGCCAACGGGGGGGATGCCGGTAGTCAACGCCCGGTGACTTAATGGTGATCGTGGTTTCGCTTGTCAACGGCGGATGACAAAGCCATATGGATTTTGGGGCTATTGCGGAGATCACGAATTGTTTTGCCACGTCGCGCCCCGGCCACGGAATGCCGAGGCGACCCGCGCCGCCATTCTGAACGCGGCCCGCGAGAGGTTTGCGCGCGAAAGCTATGACGATGTCGGCATGCGCGACATCGCCGGGGACGTCGGCGTCGACGCCGCCCTGGTGTCCCGTTATTTCGGTTCGAAGGAAGAACTGTTCGAGGTCGTGCTGGACAGCTGCGACAACGGCGGCGAGCTGATGAACGGGGCCCGCGAGACCTTCGGCTACCGCGTGGCGCACGAGGTGATCTTCGAACCCAAGAGCGAGAGCAAGCTGAAGGGTCTGCTGATCCTGCTGCGCTCGATCTCCTCGACCAAGGCCATGGAGATCGTCCAGCGCGGCGCCAATGCGCGCTTCTACGGCCCGTTCACCCAATGGGTGGGCGGTCCGGATGCGGCCGTCAGCGCGAGGATGGCCGCCGCCTTCATCATGGGCATGGCCGTAAGCCGCGAGGTAACCGGTGGCTTTGGCCTTACCGCCGAACAGTGCGAGCGGATGGCGAACCGCATGGGCGTGACCCTGCAGGCCATGATCGACGGATAAGAGTGGCTGGCGGCTGGCGGCTAGCCACGTCTCTTCTCGAATTTCCGGATCACGCCCGAGTAGGTCATCAGGATCCGCTCGCCCGCGGTGATCTGGCCGCGGACGAAGATCAGGCTCTTGCCGGCCCGCACGACCTCGCCGGTCGACTCGACCAGCTCGCCCTCATAGGCGCCGTCGATGAAGGTCGAATCCAGCGACACCGTCACGCCCGAGGCCCCCTCCATCTCCTGATAGGCGGTCTGGAACAGCGAGATGTCGGCGAAGGTCATCAGGCAGCCGCCGTGCATCCGGTGCCCCGCATTCATGTGCTTGGGCTCGGCGCGGAAGGCGCAGCGCATCCGCCCGTCGGGATCCGGCTTGAAGTAGAACGGGCCCACCACCTGGTCGAAGGTGCCGTGCAGGTCGTACATCTGCCAGCCGGCGAACTCGCCCTCCGTCACCGTGACTTTCTCGACCATTCCGGAACTCCGCCTTCTTTCTGATCCCGCAATGCACCATACAGGCGTCATGAGCGACCCCATCGAAACCGCCATCTTCGAAAAACTGGCGAAGGCCGACCCCAAGGGCGTCGGCGGCAAGAGCATCGAACCGGCCGATGTGGCCAAGGAGCTGCAGCCCGAGCAGTGGCAACGCATGCTGCCCAAGGTGCGGCACTGCGCCCTGGGCCTGATGCGTCAGGGCAAGCTGACCATCACCAAGAAGGGCAAGGCGATCGATCCCAACGCCTTCAAGGGCGTGATCCGCCTGCGCCTGCCGACCGAGGCCGAGACCGCCGCGGCGCTGGCGGCCCTGCCGCCCGTCGTCGAGGACGATGACGACTTCGCCTGATCCGGCGGACGGTCTCGAGGCCGTCCTTTCCGACATCCGCGCGTGCCGGGCCTGCCTCGGCCATCTTCCCCATACGCCGCGTCCGGTGGTCCGCGTTTTTCCGGAAACGCGGCTGCTGATCTGCGGCCAGGCGCCGGGCCGGCGCGTGCATGAGAGCGGCCTGCCGTTCACCGATCCATCCGGCGACCGTCTGCGCCAGTGGATGGGCGTGGACTACGAGACCTTCTACGCCGACCACCGGCTGGGCGTGGCGGCCCAGGCCTTCTGCTATCCGGGGACGGCGCCGAAGGGCGGGGACTATCCGCCGCCGCGCCGATGCGCGGAACTGTGGCGGCCGCAACTGCTCGCCGAACTGCCCGGCATCGAACTGACGCTTCTGGTCGGCGGCTACGCCCAGGTCTGGGCCCTCGGCGACCGGGCGAAAACCAACATGACCGAGACCGTGCGGGCCTGGCGGGAATACGCGCCTGAAATCCTGCCGCTGCCGCATCCATCCTGGCGCAACACCGCCTGGCTGCGAAAGAACCCGTGGTTCGAGGAAGAGGTGGCGCCCTACCTGCGCGAGCGGGTGCGTGGCATCCTGACTCCATGATCCGCGCACTGGGCATCCTGACCGCCGTCGTGACACTCGCGGCCTGCGCCACGCCGGCTGTCCAGCCGCCGCTGACCCCGCCCGCGGATTTCGCCGGGCCGGCGCTCGAGGCCCGAACGCTGCTGATGGACGACGGCGCGCGCCTGCCTCTGGCCCGCTGGACGCCCGACGGCGTCGAACCCTGGGCCGTCATCGTCGCGCTGCACGGCATGAACGACAGCCGCGCCTCCTTCCGTCTGGCCGGTCCGTGGTGGGCCGAGCGGGGCATCGAGACCTGGGCCGTCGACCAGCGCGGTTTCGGCGAGGCGCCCGGCCGCGGCGTCTGGGCCGGAGAGGCGCGGATGACCGAGGACCTGCGCACCGCCGTCGCATTGGCCCGCGCCCGTCATCCGCGTGCGCTGATCGCCGTCGCGGGAGAAAGCATGGGCGGGGCGGTCGCCGTCGCCGCCTTCGGTTCGGACCGCCCGCCGGCCGCCGACCGCGTCATTCTTCTGGCCCCCGCCGTCTGGGGCTGGACGGCGCAGGGGCCGGTCAATTCGGCCGGCCTGTGGGTCGCGGCCCGCGCCATGGGCGACCGCGCGGTCGGCGCTCCGGAATGGGCGGTGAAGGATCTGCCGGCCTCGGACAACAGGATCGAACTGATCCGCAACGGCCGCGATCCCGCCAGCATCCTGCCGACCCGGTTCGACGCCCTGTATGGTCTGGTGGACCTGATGGAGCAGGCCTCGCTGCAGATCGGCGACATCCGCGCCCCGGCCCTGCTGCTGTACGGCGGCCACGACAACGTGATCCAGAAAGAGCCGATGCGCGCGGCGCTGGAACGCGCCGGCGACCGGCCCGGTTTTCGCACCGCCTTCTATCCGGACGGCTGGCATATCCTGAACCGGGACCTGCAGGCGGAGGCCGTCTACCGCGACGTAGAGGCCTGGTTGCGGGACGCCGCGGCGCCGCTGCCGTCGGGCGCCGGGCCGGTCTTGCCCGCCCTCAGGGACTGAGCCCGCCCTTCTCCAGTCTCGAAACCGCCATGCTTGCGGTGTTAAGCCTCGGGGCGTAAGCACCCCGCAACAAAAAAACACCCCGGGAGACGCTCAAGTGAGCATGACGCTGTTTGATTCCCCGTCCTTCGCGAACCACGAAGGCGTCCACGCTGTCTTTGACGAAAAGACCGGCCTCCGCGCCATTATCGCTGTTCACTCTACCGCGCGCGGCCCGGCCGTCGGCGGCACCCGGATGTGGAACTACGCCTCCAGCGCCGAGGCGCTCGAGGACGTGCTGCGACTGTCGCGCGGTATGAGCTACAAGAACGCCGTCGCGGACCTGGAAATGGGCGGCGGCAAGTCGGTCATCATCGGCGACTCGAAGACCCAGAAATCCCCCGAGCTGTTCCGCGCCTTCGGCCGCGCCGTCGATACGCTGGGCGGCATCTATTACGCGGCGGAAGACGTCGGCGTGTCGGTCGCCGACATCGCCGAGGCGCGCAAGGTCACCCCCTGGGTGCTGGGCGTGAAGGACGGCCCGGAAGCCTCGGGCGATCCCAGCCCCGTCACCGCCGAGGGCGTGTTCCGCTCGACCCTGCTGGCCGCCCGGCGCCTGTGGAACCAGGACGATCTGACCGGCCTGACCGTTTCGGTCCAGGGCATCGGCCACGTCGGCGGCTATCTGGCCGACAAGCTGTACGCCGCGGGCGCCAAGCTGATCATGACGGACGTCAACACGGCCCTGCTGGCCGAGGTCGCCGCTCGCACCAATGCCGAGATCGTGGCCCCCGACGCCATCTATGACGTCAAGGCCGACATCTATGCGCCCTGCGCCCTGGGCGCGACGCTGAACCCGCAGACCCTCGACCGCCTGACGGTCAAGGCCGTCGTCGGCGCCGCCAACAACCAGCTGGCCACCCCGGACATCGGCCAGACGCTGTTCGAGCGCGGCGTGCTGTACGCCCCCGACTACGTCGTCAACGGCGGCGGCATCATCAACGTGGCCTCGGAACTGCGCGCCCGTCAGACCAACAGCGCCTACGACCCGGCCTGGGTCGAGACCAAGCTGTCGCGCCTGATGGAAACCTTCGAGGAGGTCCTGGACCGTTCGGCCGCCGAGAAGCGTCCGACCCACGAGATCGCCGACGCCATCGCCGAGGCCCGCATCAACGCGGCCCGCGACCAGAAGGCCGAGCAGCGCAAGGCGGCGTAGGTTTTCGGCGCCGCCGGCCTGCGTCCCAACTGACGTACCGGAGCCCATTCTGTTTCGACGGCGCCGGGAGCGACAGCCCCGGCGGCGGCGGACGACCTGCACCCTGTGCACCCCGTGCGCCGTGTTTTTCGGGGCTCCGGCGCCGGATTCGCGCCCCGGGGGCATACGGCTCACTATCGCCCGAACCGCCCTTCTGATTCGGGCCGAGGCGCCATGACCGCAACCAACAGGACCGCATCGCCGGCCCAGGGCTTCGACCCGATGCTCATCCTGATGGTGGTGGGCTCGATCGTCGCCGTCGGCGCCCTGGCCTGGCCCGCCTTCCGCTCCGACCCCATGAGCGCGCCCGGCCTTGTGCTGATCCTGACCGTCGGCGCCGTGGCCCTGATCGGGCTTGTCTCCCTGATGCGCGGCGAGGCCCGTCAGCCGATGGGCGACGCCGTCGTCGACCTGCTGGACGCCATGGCCGAGCCTGCGGCCCTCGTCTGGGCGACCGGCCAGGTGCTGGCCTTCAACGGCGCCTGGGCCGAGGCCAACGGCGCGACCACCGCCCTGCCCAAGGGCAAGTCCGCCTCGGCCCTCTACATGGCCTTCGCCCAGGCGCGGGCGGGCGAACAGGGCCGCGCCATCGTCGTCATCGGCGACCGCGAGCAGGAGGTGCTGATCGGCGCCGCGGGGGAGGGGCGCTTCCTCGTCCGCGCCGCGCCCGAGGCCGTCCTGCCCGTCGGCGCCGCGACGACCAGCAGGCCCGCCACCGTCTCGAACGCCCTGGAGAGCCGGGCCATGGCCGCCGGCGCGCCCTTCGGCTCGGCCGTCATCGCCGCCGAGGACCTGTTCGGCGGCAAGGTCGAGGAGGCCAACGCCGCCCTGTCGGTCCTGACCGGTCCCGCCGCCGCCCGCGACGCCGCCTTCGGCCATCTGTTCGACCCCGCGGGCGTCGCCGAGGCGCGGGCGAAACTGGACGCCGGATCGTCGGGCCCCATCGAGCTGGTCGCCCGCGCCTACCCCGACAAGATGCTGCACCTGTATGTGGCGCCCGAGGGCGACAAGCGGCGCATCTGGCTGTTCGACGTCTCGGCCCAGAAGTCGATGGAGCTGCAGCTGTCGCAGGCCCAGAAGATGCAGGCCGTCGGCCAGCTGGCCGGCGGCGTGGCCCACGACTTCAACAATCTGCTGACCGCCATCCAGCTGCAGCTGAGCGGCCTGCTGGAGCGGCATCCCGTCGGCGATCCCTCCTATGAGGGGCTCAACGAAATCCGCCAGACCGCCATCCGGGCCGCCGATCTGGTGCGCAAGCTGCTGGCCTTCTCGCGCAAGTCGACCGTGCGCCGCGAGCGTCTGGACCTCGGCGAACTGGTGGGCGAGTTCGCCGTCCTGCTGCGCCGCCTGCTGCGCGAGGACGTGCGGCTTGAGACCGACTACGGCCGCGACCTGCCGGTGGTCCTGGCTGACAAGAGCCAGCTCGAGACGGCGGTCATGAACCTGGCCGTCAACGCCCGCGACGCCATGCGCGGCGTGGTCGAACCGGGCGCCGGCGTGGTCACCATCCGCACCGCCCGCCTGACCGCCGACGAGGCCCGCGCCCTGGGCTGGGTCAATCCGGTCACCGACGCCGTCGCCCTGATCGAGGTGGCCGACAGCGGCCCGGGCGTGCCCCCCGAACTGCTCGACAAGATCTTCGAGCCCTTCTTCACCACCAAGGCCGTGAACGAGGGCACGGGCATGGGGCTGGCCACGGTCTACGGCATCGTCGAACAGGCCGGCGGCCACATCAACGTCTCGAACGCGCCCGAGGGCGGCGCCGTCTTCCGCATCTTCCTGCCCGAGGCGGCCGAGGCGGAACTGGCCGAGACGCCGGTCATCGAGAAGGTCGCCAAGGCCCCGCGCGACCTGTCGGGCGCCGGCCGGATCCTGTTCGTGGAGGACGAGGCCGCGGTGCGCGGCATCGCCGCCCGCCTGCTGCGCCAGCGCGGCTATGAGGTCATCGAGGCCGAGGACGGCGAACAGGCGCTGGAGCTGGCCGAACAGCACGCCGGGACCATCGACATGATGATCTCGGACGTGATCATGCCCGGCCTCGACGGTCCCGCCCTGCTGAAGAAGGCCCGGCCGTTCCTGGGCGACGCCCCGGTCCTGTTCATCTCGGGCTATGCCGAGAGCGACTTCTCGGACCTGCTGCAGGACGAGGTCGGCGTTTCCTTCCTGCCCAAGCCGCTGGACATCAAAACCCTGGCGGAACGGGTCAAGCAGGAACTCCACGCCGGATAGCCGGCCTGAACCATCCGTAACTTGCCAATCATCATCCGGCGCCCTCCTCTGCGCTCCGCGCCACTGGGAGCCTGCCGCCATGATCGATCGTCGTCGCCTGTTGTTCACCGCCGCCGCCGGCGCGGGCCTCGCAGCCTGCGGACAGGTCCTGGCGCAGACGCCCGCCGCGGCCGGTTCGGCCTCCGCCGCCCTGACCGCCCTGATGGACAAGGTCGTGCAGACCTTCCTCATGGAATCGCCCGAGACCCTGACCTCCCTGGGCATGGACAAGGGGCCGATGGCGGCGATGAAGTCCCGCCTCGACGACCGGTCCCAGGCCAAGATCGACGCCGACCGGGCGGTGTTCAGGGGCCAGATGGCCGAACTCAGGGCCATCGACCGCGCCGCCCTGCCGGCGACCGAGGGCGTCTACCACGACGCCCTGACCTTCTTCGGCGAGACCCAGATGATGGGCGACCGTTTCCCCTACGGGAACGGCGCCCCCTATACGATCTCGCAGCTGACCGGCTCCTACCAGAGCCTGCCGGACTTCCTCGACACCCAGCACGCCATCGAGACCGCCGACGACGCCGAGGCCTATCTGGCCCGCGTCGCCGCCTTCCCGACGGCGCTGGACCAGGAAACCGCGCGGATGCAGGCCGATTTCGCGGCAGGCGCCGTGCCGCCCGACTTCATCATCGACAAGACCCTGCTGCAGCTCGCCAACCTGTACGAAACGCCCGCCGGCCAATCCGTGCTGACCACCTCGGTCGTGCGACGGACGGGCGAGAAGAACGTCGCCGGCGACTGGGGCGCCCGCGCCCAGCGGATCGTCGAGGGCGAAGTCTATCCGGCCCTGCGCCGTCAGGCCGAGGCCATGCGCGCGCGCCGCGCCGAGGCCACCCACGACGCCGGCGTCTGGCGGCTGCCCGAGGGCGAGGCCTATTACGACTGGGGCATCCGCAGCTACACCACCTCGACCCTGTCCGGGGCGGAGATCCACGATCTCGGCCTGCAACAGGTGGCTGAGCTTTCGGCCCGCGCCGACGTGCTGCTGAAGGCCCAGGGCCTGACCCAGGGGACGGTCGGCGAACGCATCTCCGCCCTCGGCAAGGACCCGGCCCAGCTCTACCCGAACACGGACGCGGGCAAGGAACAGCTGCTGGTCGACCTCAACGCCCAGATGGCCGACATGGCCAAACGCCTGCCGCAGTATTTCGGACGCATCCCCTCCGCCCCGGTCGAGATCCGCCGCGTGCCGACCTTCATCGAGGCCGGCGCGCCGGGCGGCTACTACAATTCACCGGCGCTCGACGGTTCGCGGCCCGGCGCCTACTACATCAACCTGCGGGACACGGCTGAATGGCCGCGGATGCAGCTGCCGACGCTGACCTACCACGAGGCGTCGCCGGGCCATCACCACCAGATCTCGCTGCAGCAGGAACAGGCCGACCGGCCCCTGCTGATGAAGGTGCTGGGCTTCTCGGCCTATTCGGAGGGCTGGGGCCTGTACGCCGAACAGCTGGCCGACGAGATGGGGGTCTATGCCGACAATCCGATCGGCCAGATCGGCTATCTGCAGTCGCTGCTCTTCCGCGCCACCCGGCTGGTCGCCGACTCGGGCCTGCACCACAAGCGCTGGAGCCGGGAACAGACCATCCGCTACATGGTCGAGACCCTGGGCGACTCCGAGACGGCCGTCACCACCGAGGTCGAACGCTACTGCGTCTGGCCGGGCCAGGCGTCCAGCTACAAGGTCGGCCACAACAAATGGGTCGAACTGCGCAGCAAGGCCCAGGCCGCTCTCGGCGACCGGTTCGACATCCGGGCCTTCCATGATGCGGGCATGAACGCCGGCGGCGTGCCGCTGACGGTGCTGGACAAGATCATGACCGACTGGATCGCCGCCCAGCGCGCCTGAAACACCGCGTCGATCCGGCCGCCGAGGCGAGCCCGGATCGACGACCGTCGCCTCCGAGGATTGCCCCATGATCGACCGCCGCCGCCTGCTGTTCTCCACCGCCGGTCTCGGCCTGATGGCGGCCCTCCCCGCGAGCGCGCAGGCCCCGGCCGTATCCGAAGCGGACGCCCGGCTGGATGCGATCCTGACCCGCTGGTTCAACGAGAACGTCGATCTGTCGCCGGAGTACGCCACCAATCTGGGCCTCGACCGCGACGCGCGGGCGAGCCTGACCGGCAAGCTGCGGCAGGTCGGGCTGGCCGACGCGCAGGCTGACAGGGAGCGGGCCCGCGCGCGCTGGGCCGAAATCCAGACCGTGTCGGACGAGGGCCTGTCGGATCAGGCGAAGGTGTCACTGGCCGTCTATCGTTTCACGGCCGAGGGCGCGGCCCGGGCGGCGGAGATCCCGTACGGGGGCGGCATCGGCCCCTATGTCGTGACCCAGAGGTCGGGGGCCTATTTCTCCGTGCCGGACTTCATGGCCAACCAGCACAGGGTCGAGACGCAGGCCGACGCCGAGGCCTTCCTTTCGCGCCTGTCGGCCTTCGCCAGGGTGCTGGATCAGGAGAATGAGCGGATCACGGCCGACGCCGGGCTGGGCGTCATGCTGCCGTCGTTCCTGATGGACAAGACCCTGACCCAGCTGCGCACCCTGCGCGACACGGCGCCGGCCGACGTGGCCATGGTCCAGGCGCTGGTCCGCAAGACCGGCGAGAAGGGGATCGCCGGCGACTGGGGCGCCCGCGCCGCCGCCATCGTCGAAGGCGAGGTCAAGCCGGCGCTGGGCCGCCAGATCGCGGTGTTCGAGGGCCAGCGCCCCAGCGCGACGGACGACGCCGGCGCCTGGAAGCTGCCCCAGGGCGACAGGACCTACGCCCTCGCCCTGCGGACCTACACGACCACCGACTACAGCCCGCAGGACGTCCACGACATCGGCCTGCGTCAGGTCGCCGAAATCCAGGCCGAGATCGATGCGATCCTCAAGGGCATGGGCATGGCCGAAGGGTCTGTCGGCCAGCGGATCAAGACCCTGAGCGAGGATCCGCAGCACCTGTGGCCCAACACCGACGAGGCCAAGGTCGAGCTGATCGGGTCGCTGAACCGGCAGATGGCCGAGCTGACGCCGTTGCTGCCGCAGGTGTTCAACACCCTGCCCAGGGCTCCGGTCGAAATCCGCCGGGTTCCGCCGGCGATCGAGCTGGGCGCGCCGGGCGGCTATTACCAGGCCGCCTCGCTGGATGGCTCGCGGCCGGGCGCCTACTACATCAACCTGTCGAACACCGCGAACTGGCCCAAATGGGGCCTGCCGACCCTGACCTATCACGAGGCCAGCCCGGGCCACCATTTCCAGATCACCGTGGCGCGCGAGGCGGGCAGCCTGCCCATCTATCGCCGCGTCGCCGGCAACTCGGCCTACAACGAAGGCTGGGCGCTGTACGCCGAGCGCGTGGCCGCCGACGACCTGGACGTCTACGCCGGCAACCCGCTGGGACGGGTGGGCTATCTGCAGTCCTACCTGTTCCGCGCGGTGCGTCTGGTCGTCGACACCGGCCTGCACCACAAGCGCTGGAGCCGGGATCAGGCCATCCGCTACATGATCGACGAATGCGGCGAGCCGCCGGAGTCGGCCGAGAAGGAGATCGACCGCTACTGCGTCTCCATCGGCCAGGCCTGTTCCTACAAGCTGGGCCAGACCGTCATCGCCCGCCTGCGGGCCGAGGCGGAGGCCCGCCCGGGCTTTGATCTCAAGACCTTCCACGACCGGGTGCTGCTGAACGGCTCGGTGCCGCTGGCCGTGCTGGAAGGGCTGATGCGGGCCTAGGCGGTTTCGGCCACGGCTGCGCGGGCGGCGACGATCGTGGGATCGGCGTCGGCCTGGGCCGCCAGCCATTCGCGGAAGCGGGCGATCTTGGGCGACCGCCGCCGCCCCTCGGGCCAGACCAGATAATAGCCGGTGTGGAACGACACCGACTGTTCGAAAGGCCGCACCAGCAGGCCGTTGCGCAGCTCGCGGGCGAACAGGATGGGCGAGGCGAGGGCCACGCCCTGGTCGCCCAGGGCCGCCGCGACCTCCAGCACCTGATAGTCCGCCGTCAGCCGGGTCATGGGCTGGGTTCCGCCGCTGACCCCCGCGCCCGCGAACCAGGCGGCCCACTCCTTTTCCATGCCGATCCGGGGCGCGTCGAGAAGGTCGGCCGGCTCCCTGAGCTTGAGGCGCTCGGCCATGGCCGGGCTGCAGACAGGCGTGAAGACGCTTGGCATCAGCAGCTGGCTCTCAAGGCCGGGCCAGTCGCCATGCCCGGAACGGAGGCCGACGTCGAAACCCTCGCGGGCCAGATCCAGAAGGACGGGGTTGGTGTCGAGCCGCACCGCCAGACCCGGGTTGGCGACCTGGAAGGCGCCCAGCCGCGGCGCCAGCCACTGGGCCGCGAGGGAGGCCAGGGTGGTGATCGACAGGATGTGCTCGTCGGCCTCGGTCAGGTCGCTGACCGCGCGACGCAGCAGGGTCATGGCTTCCGTCGCCGCGCGCGACAGGCGTTCGCCGCCTTCGGTCGGCTGGACCTCACGGGGCAGGCGGCGGAACAGGCTCTGCCCCAGCCGGCCCTCAAGCGCCTTGATCTGCCAGCTGACGGCCGCCTGGGTCATGCCCAGTTCCTCGGCGGCGCGGGTAAAGCTTTTCAGGCGAGCGGCGGCCTCGAACACGCGGATCGAGGCGAGGGGAATGCCGGCCAATGGATCTGCCATAAGGCGCCCTTGTGTTTGAGGGGGATCATCTGGTTTGTAAACCGGCCCCGTCAAGCTCAAATATCAACCCATCGCAATATTCACAAAGGAGTTCGTGATGGAAGAGGTCCATGGCGCTCACAAGGAGCGGACTACGGGTTGGTTCGACACGTTCATCGAGGCCGTCGTCCGTATCAGGAAAGACGCAGGTCGCTCGCGCGGTCTCGTCGTCACGCCCTGGAGCGGGCGTTCGCCCGGCGGCTGGTCGGCCTGACCGTCCGATCAGCCCGTCTGTGTCGCCCATCCTGAAAACCGAGGAGGATCTGATGGAAGAGATGCATCGTACTCATAAGGAGCCCATGTGGGGATGGGCGGCAATCCTGAGCGACTGGCGCCGCAGCCGCATGCGCCGACGTTTGCGCGGCCAGTTGGGCGCCGTCGCCCCCTTGCGCCGCTAGGGCCCCGAATCCGGTCCGCCGCAGGAAATTCCCTTCCCCGCTCGTGACTGTCGGCTTCGCGAGAAGCCGGGCCCGGACCCTGGAGACTCCTGCTCCGGGGCCCGGGTCGAACCGTATCCGGCATGGCGCCGCCAAGGCTTGCCAGCCCAGGGCGCGCGCGCGAGGGTGCGGCGCACCTTGGGGGAATAGATATGCTCAGCCGCCGCCGCCTGTTGACGTCCGCCGCCGGCGGCGTGGGGCTTCTCGCCCTTCCGGCCGTCGCCCGCGCGGGCATTCCGGCATGGCAGGGCGATGCGAGATCGCAGGCCCGCGCCCTGTATGACGCCGTCTTCGAGGGCACGCTCAAGGCCTCGCCGATCGGGGCGACCGGTCTCGGACTGGATGCGGGACCCCGCGCCGTTCTGAAATCCCGTCTCGACAGCCGCAGCTACGAGGACCGGCTGAACATCTTCAAGCCGATGGTTGAGGCCCGGCCGGCGCTGGGCGCCATCGACGCTTCCGGCCTGAGCGGGCGCGACCGTTCGGACTTCGACACCGTGGTCTGGATGGCGGACCGGTCGGCGGAGATCGCGGCCTTCCCGTTCGGCGGCGTGGACAGCTACGGCTACCCCTGCCCCTATGTGATCACCCAGCTGACCGGCCTGTATCAGGCCGTTCCGGACTTCCTCGACAGCCAGCACACCGTCGCCACGGCGGCTGACGCCGAGGCCTATCTGTCGCGGCTGGAGAGCTTCGCCGAGGGCCTCAATCACGAGACGGCGCGTTCGGCCTCGGACGCGGCCGACCACGGGATCGTTCCGCCGGACTTCGTGATCAACAAGGCCCTGACCCAGCTTCGCGCCCTGCGCCGCGAGACGGGGGAGGGCGCAGGCCTTGTCCGCTCCCTCGTCCGCAAGACCGCCGAGGCGGGGATCGCCGGCGCCTGGGCGCGGCGGGCGGCGGCCCTGGTGGACGGACCGGTCGCGGCCGCGCTCGACGCGCAGATCGCGCAGATGGAACGCCACCTTCCGAAGGCGTCGCATGACGCCGGGATCGGCCAGCGGCCGAACGGCGACGCCTATTACAACCTCTGTCTCCGCTTCCAGACCTCGACGGGCATGAGCCCGCGCGAGGCGCATCAGGTCGGGCTCGACCAGGTGGCGCAGATCGAGGCCCTGGCCGATCCGCTGTTGCGCCAGCGCGGCTATACCGAGGGGTCGGTCGGCGCGCGGCTGACCGCCTTCGGCCGGGAGCCGCAGTACCTCTATCCGAACACGGACGACGGCCGGGCCGCGATGCTGGCGGACCTGAACCGGCAGGTGGCCGCCATCGAGGCGCGCCTGCCCGATGTCTTCGAGCGGCTGCCGCGCGCCCGCGTTGAGGTCCGCCGGGTGCCGCCGGCGATCGAGCTGGGGGCGCCGCGCGGCTATGCCCAGAGCCCGTCGCTGGATGGGTCGCGGCCCGGCGCCTACTACATCAACCTGGTCGACACGGGGATCTGGCCGCGCTGGGCCCTGCCGACCCTGACCTATCACGAAAGCCTGCCCGGCCATCACCTGCAGGGGGCCCTGGCGCTGGAGGCGACGGATACGCCGCTGCTGCACAAGTCGCTGGGTTTCAACGCCTATGGCGAGGGCTGGGGCCTGTACGCCGAGCAGCTGGCCGACGAACTGGGCATGTACGACGACTTCACGGAAGGGAAGCTGGGCTACCACCAGTCCTTCCTGTACCGCGCCGCGCGCATCGTCATCGACACCGGCATCCACGCCCTGGACTGGAGCCGCGAACGGGCCATCGCCTATATGATCGACACCGTCGGCCTGGCGCCCGGCGCGGCCGAGAGCGAGATCGAACGCTACTGCGTCTGGCCCGGCCAGGCCTGCGGCTACAAGATCGGCCACACCGAGATCGACCGGCTGAGGACCGTCGCCCGCGAGCGCACCGGCGACCGGTTCGACATCAAGAGCTTCCACTCGGCGGTGCTGGACGGCGGGGCCATGCCGCTCGAGGTGCTCGGCCGGGTCGTCGACCAGTGGGCGGCGGCGCGGCTGACCTAGTCTCGGACGGTCCAGCCGTCGGCCTCCCGCAGGGCGTTGTGAATGGCGGTGGCGGCGACGGCGGCCTCGGCTCCGGCCACGGCGATCTGGTTGAGGCCGCGCACGACGTCGCCCGCGGCGTAGAGGCCTTTCACGCTGGTCTGCTGATGCGCGTCGACGAACAGCCGTCCGTCCTCGCCGACCCGCGCATCCAGCCCCTCGGCCAGGTCCGCATTCGGCGATGTGCCGAGGGCCGAATAGACGAGGTCGAAACTGCGGAAGGTCCCGCCCCAGCTGAGGGCCGTGACGCGGTCGCCTTCCAGCTGGACGTTGTCGATCGGCGCGCGGATGAGCTCGATCCCCAACCGCGCCATCTCCCCATGCTCGGTCAGGGCGTCGGTCGGGCCGACATGGATCAGGGTCACGCGGTCGGAATAGGTGCGCAGGAAGGCGGCCTCGCGCACCCCCTTGTCGTCGTCGCCGATCACAGCCACCGCCTTGTCGATGGCCTCGTAGCCGTCGCAGATCGGGCAGATGCGAACCAGCGACCGTTCGATGGCGCGCTCGACGCCGGGCAGGTCAGGGTGATGGTCGATGACCCCGGTCGCCAGCAGGACGGCGCGCACCCGGAGGTCGCGGCCGTTGAGCCGGGCGATGAAGGCGTCGCCGTCGTGCGACAGGCTGTCGACCTGTCCCCCCTCGACGACGGCGCCGTATTCGGTCGCCTGTTCGGTCATCCGTCTCAGGATGGCGTCACCGGTGATGCCGCTGGGGAAGCCCGGCATGTTGTGGCTGAGCGGAATCCAGCAGGCCCGCGGCGCGCCGCCGTCGGCGACCAGCACCCGACGCCGGAAGCGCGCCAGATAGGTGGCCGCGGTCAGGCCGGCGGGACCCGCGCCGACGATCAGGACCTCGGGGTCGCCATCGCTCACCGGGTGCGCCAGGTCGTGGGCCAGAAATCGGCGGGAATGCCCTCGCAGTCTTCCATCGTCGATTCGCGGGTCAGGACGAAGGCCCGTCCGGTCCAGGTCCAGGTCGAGGCCACGCCGCAGTCGCCGAGGCCGCGCCCCTTGGAGAAGGCGTTGATCGTGCGGGTGTCGGGATCGTAGGCGCCGTTGACCGTGCCGTTGGGAGCCTCGGCGTCCCCGATGGACAGGGCGGCCCCCCGGGGATTTCGCCCGCCCGGTCCGGTGACGTACCAGTCGTGGCCCATGTTGTAGGCGCCCGAGAAGCAGGGCACGGCCCAGAGCTCGGTCGAGGCGTCGAGACGGGCGGACATGACGGCCTTCGAGATGTCCTGGTTGAAACTGGTTTCGGCGCGGCAGGCCTTGACGGCCGGCAGGGCCTCGAGCGCCGCAGGCAGGGTCTGGCCCTCGTCTCCGAAGCCGTTCTGGCCGATGGCGGGCGCGGCGACGACGACGGGCAGGGCGGGCGCCGCGGGCACGGCCGAGGCCGGGCGCTCGCCCTTGCGGATCAGGGCCGTGGTCGTGCCCAGCCGGCCTTGTCGCTCGTCGATCCAGAGCATGGAGGCCGAGGCGCCGGCGGCCGGGATTTCACCGTCGAA
>NZ_JAKFEB010000158.1:0-1592 GCF_036677305.1 Brevundimonas sp.
CAGATGTTCGACGCATACGTCGCCGTCAGCCCCAGCCTGTGGTGGGACGGCGGACGGCTGGCGCGACAGGCGGGCGCACACCTGCGCGACCATTCGAACGATCCGCGCACCCTGATCCTGACCATGGGGAACGAGGGCGCCGAGGCGAAGGCGCTGATGGATGCGCTGACCGGCAATCTGCGCGACCATGCCCTGCCCGGCGTGACGTGGACGTTCGAACCGCGTCCGAACGAGAGCCACGCCACCATCTATCACGGGGCCGCGCTGGACGCGTTCCGGCGGCTGTACGCCGTTCCACCGCCTGCGAACTGACGGAGACCGACCATGCGCCTGGGTACGCCGCTTTCGGACAGCGCCGTCCGCGTCATGCTGCTGGGCGCAGGAGAGCTGGGCAAGGAGGTTGCGATCGAGCTGCAGCGTCTTGGCGTGGAGGTCATCGCCGTCGACCGCTATCCCAATGCTCCCGCCATGCAGGTGGCGCACCGCAGCCATGTCATCCCGATGACGGACCCGCACGTCCTCGCCGGCGTGATCGCGGCGGAGATGCCTCACATCATCGTGCCTGAGATCGAGGCCATCGCCACGGACGTCCTGGCCGAGATCGAGGCGGCGGGGCACGCGGTGGTGATTCCGACGGCGCGGGCCACGCAACTGACCATGAACCGCGAGGGCATACGGCGGTTGGCGGGGGAAGAACTGGGCCTGCCGACTTCGCCCTACGCCTTCGCATCGTCCGCCGATGAACTGGCGGATGCCGTGGAACGGATCGGCCTGCCGGTCTTCGTCAAGCCGGTGATGTCGTCATCTGGCAAGGGGCAGTCCTTCGTAGAGGCCCTCGATCAGGTCGCCGACGCCTGGACCTACGCCCAGTCGGGAGGGCGGGTGGAGACGGCGACCGTCATCGTCGAGGGGCGTATCGACTTCGATTTCGAAATCACCCTGCTGACCGTGCGCTCCATGCGGGACGGAGCCGTGCGGACGGATTTCTGCGCGCCCATCGGCCATCGTCAGGTCAAGGGCGACTATGTCGAGAGCTGGCAACCGCAAGCGATGACCCCCGCCGCCCTGGCCGCTGCGCAGGATATCGCCGGCAAGGTCACGGATTCGCTGGGCGGCCTGGGCGTGTTCGGCGTCGAACTGTTCGTGAAGGGCGACCAGGTCTGGTTCTCGGAGGTGTCGCCGCGTCCGCATGACACAGGGCTGGTCACGCTGGCGACCCAGACCATGAGCGAGTTCGCCCTGCATGCCCGCGCGATTCTGGGTCTGCCGGTCGACGTCAGCCAGCGCGACGTGGGCGCCAGCGCGGTGATCTATGGCGGCATGGACGCCACGGGTATCGCCTTCGACGGCGTGGCCGAGGCCCTGTCCGTCCCGACCGCCGACCTGCGCCTGTTCGGCAAGCCCGAAAGCTATGAGCGACGCCGCATGGGCGTGGCGACGGCGCGCGGCGCGACCACGGACGAAGCGCGCGAACGGGCGCGGCTGGCGGCGGCGAAGGTCCGGCCGGTCGCGCCCTAGAGCGGAGCGGCGGCCGCGTCCCGGGCCTGTTCCGCAGGCGGCGCGGCGAGGGCCGCCAGCGCCGCCTCGAGCAC
>NZ_JAKFEB010000159.1:0-2318 GCF_036677305.1 Brevundimonas sp.
CGGGGCGCCCAAGGCGCTGGGCCGGTCGCCGACCGAGAAGTCGGTGCGGGAATATCTGGCCTTCGCGCCGGACAATTCCTCGTCGATCACCGCCTGCATCACCCGGGCGCGGACCAATGCGCGGTCGGTGCGGACGGCCCTGACGGTCGAGCTGTGGGAGGCGATCAACGGCGCCTGGAACGGGCTGGAAGAGCAGGGCCAGCCGACCCGCCGCGACGACTTCGCCCGCTTCCTGGAGTGGGTGAAGAGCATGACCCTGTCGGTCGAGGGCGCGACCAGCCGGACCATGCTGAGAAACGACGGCTACTATTTCCTGCGCCTCGGCGCGGCCATCGAGCGGGCGGACAACACGGCGCGCCTGCTGGATGTGAAATACCACCTGCTGCTGCCCGAGGGCGAACGGGTGGGCGGACAGCTGGACTATTTCCAGTGGACCACCCTGCTGCGCGAGGTGTCGGCGCTGACGGCCTATCGCTGGGTGTACCGGGACAGCGTCAAGCCGTGGCTGGTGGCCGATCTGCTGGTGCTGAACCGGCAGATGCCGCGGTCGCTGGCCAGCTGCCAGGCGTCGATCGTGCGCTATCTGGAGCGGCTGGCCAGCGACTACGGCCGGCGCGGCCCGGCGCAGAGGCTGGCGGCGGAACGGATGCGGGCGTTCGACAATTCCCGCATGGACGACATCTTCCAGTCGGGCCTGCACGAATACATCCAGGCCTTCCTCGGCGAGAACGGCCGTCTGGGACAGGCGATCCACGAACAGTATCTGAGCTGACAGTGCGCATCCGTATCGATCACGCGACCACCTACGCCTACGACCGGGCGGCGCGGTTCATCATCCAGACGCTGCGGCTGTCGCCCCGATCGTCGGAGGCGCAGCAGGTCCGGCACTGGCGGGTCGAGACCGACGTCGACGCCCGCCTGCGCAAGTCCGAGGACGCCTTCGGCAACATCGTCCACACCCTCTACACCGAACAGCCGACCCAGAGCCTGACGGTGCGGGTGTCGGGCGAGGTGGTGACGACCGAAACCGCGGGCGTGGTGCCGCGCGACCAGGAGACGTTGTCCCCGCTGGTCTTCCTGCGGGACACGGCGCTGACGCGGCGGGACAAGCTGATCTCGGTCTTCGCCTCCGAGTTCTCGGCCCATCCGCCGCTGGAGCGGCTGCACCGGCTGATGGCCGGCATCCACGGCTCGGTGGCGTTCGAGGTCGGGGTGACGACGCCGACGCATACGGCGGCCGAGGTTCTCGCGCTCGGCCGGGGCGTCTGTCAGGACCACGCCCACGTCTTCATCGCCTGCTGCCGCCAGATGGGGGTGCCGGCGCGCTATGTGTCGGGCCACCTTTTGCGCCGCGACGGCATGGACGATCAGGAGGCGGGTCACGCCTGGGCCGAGGCCTGGATCGAGGGTCTGGGCTGGGTGGGCTTCGACGCCGCGAACGGCATCTGCGCGACGGAGCGGTATGTGCGGGTCGCAACCGGCCTCGACTATCTGGGGGCGGCGCCGGTGCGCGGAACCAGCTACGGCGGCGGCGGAGAGCGGCTGGCGGTGCGGCTGAACGTGCGTGATGCGGACATGCAACAGAGCCAGCAACAGGCATAGGCATGCGCGGATGCGGGCGCCGCCGCCGTGCGAATCTGGTACCGTCATCGCCATGATTGCCGTTCGGGAATGGCGCGCCGCATGACCTATTGCGTGGGAATGCTGGTCGAGGAGGGTCTGGCGATGATCGCCGACACCCGCACCAATGCGGGCGTCGACAGCATCTCGACCTATCGCAAGCTGCACGTCGTGGATCGCCCGGGCGACCGGGTTCTGGCCGTTTGCACCGCCGGCAATCTGTCCGTGACCCAGACCGCCCTCGCCATGGCCAGGGAGGGCGTCCACCTGAACGTCGGCGATCCGGCGGAGACGCTGGAAACCGCGCCGTCCATGTTCCGCTGCGCGCAGATTCTGGGCCACGCCCTGCGCAGCGTGCGCCTGTCGATCGCCCCGGCGCTCCAGGCCGACAGCCTGAACACCTCGGCCTCCATGCTGCTGGGCGGCCAGATCAAGGGCGGGGAGATGGCGCTGTTCCTGATCTACAGCCAGGGCAATTTCATCGAATGCGGGCGCGACACGCCCTACCTCCAGATCGGCGAGGCCAAATACGGCAAGCCCATTCTGGAGAGCGGTCTGGACTTCAGCTCTCCCCTGGCCGAGGCGGTCAAACTGGGGCTGATCTCGTTCTCGACCACCATGCGGTCCAATGTCGGGGTCGGGGCGCCGTTCGATCTGATCACGCTGAGGCGCGATTTCCTGAGCGGCGACCAGCGGCG